>CAMOLY010000019.1 GCA_946619065.1 uncultured Clostridia bacterium
GGGATGTTCATCAGAATACCGGTGGCGATCAGCATCAGATAGGGAATGCCGATCCAGATGTTGATGATGATCACCATGATCCGTGCCAGAGTCGGATCACCCCAGAAGTCAATTGCATGGTTTATGATGCCGAGATCCAACAGTAAGCCGTTGAAGAGGCCGTTCTTCGCGAACATTTTCGAGACGTACAGCAGGGAAATAAACTGCGGGATGGCAATGGTCATGATCAGAACGGTACGCCACAGCTTCTTCAGCTTGATGCCCTTCTTGTTGATCATCATGGCCACCAGAATGCCCAAGAAGTAGTTGGTGAAGGTGGCAAAGAAGGCCCAGATCAGCGTCCACAGCAGGATCTCACCGAAGGTCGCGGAATAATTGACTCCCTTTACATCCCAGGAGAAGAGCGTCTTGAAGTTCTGGAAGCCGACCCACTTGAACAGGTCGTTCTTCACGCCGTCGTTATGGGCGGCATTGTAGTTGGTGAATGCAACCAGGATCATGAAAAAGATGGGCAGCACCGTAAAGACAACGATGCCCAGCGTGGGCAGGGAGAGCAGCGTCTTATGGAAGTTGTCATCCACTAGGGAGCGGAGGTCGTCCTTTCCGCTTTTCAGCGGCTTGCCGGTCCTCAGGATCTGTTCCGAGATCTTGTTCTGGCGGATATTGGCTCTCCAGGTGTAGAGAAAGGCAACGATAAAGAAGATCGTCAGAACGCCGTAGAGCAGGATGCGGAAGGAGTTATCGCCGGGCTTATCCACCCAGGTGTCCAGGAACTCATCGTACAGTCCGTTGGGGACGGGATGCTCCTTGCCGAGGGACGGCAGCATCTTCAGCCAGTATGCGCCGCCGCCGGGGATCACCATGTAGACGATAAAGACGATCTCAAACAAAAGGAACATCAGTCCGCGGAGCACCTGCCCGCGGGCAATGCTGCCAAAGCCCATCACGGGATAGGACAGCTTGGTCTTCCAATCGCCCTGAACGAAGGTGGAAACGATGTCCTTCCCTTCGTTTACAATGCCGAGACCAAGCTTCCTGAAGAAGCGGCCGATCCCTTTGATGCCGTTCCAGATGCCCAGGGGGATCGACGCAAAGAAGCTCAGAAAACGGACCCAGAATTTCTTCCACTTTGAGAGCTTCAGGTATTCCAGTTCACCGTACTTTTTCATATTAAACCTCTTTAAAGACAGCCGGAGCCAAAAGGGAACTTTTGACTCCGGCCAAGTAAACTCAAATCAAATCAGACTTAACCAGATAATCCGGTCTTGCGATGAAAGATTGATCAGTTCTTTGTGATGGTGATCGCAGTGCCGTCCCAGGTCACGGTGTAGTTGCCGGCCTCGGCGAACACGATGTTGTTATCGGGGTTATCCTCGCCGAGATCCTTGATGAGTTCAGCGCCGGTGGTGACCTGCGCAAAGCCCTTGTCGGTATCCCAGCTGCCGGGCGCGACGATACGGCCGCCCATGTAGTCGCTTTCGGGAACGTCCAGGGTGAGGGTGCCGTCCTTCAGGTAGTAGGTGTCGGTCTCGTCGGCATTGTTCCAGTTGTTCCAGGCGCCCACGAAGAGCAGAGCGGAGGTGTCCAGGTTGAACAGGGAGTCGATCTTGTTGTAGTAGTTCTGCAGAGCAGCCTTCAGACCGGCCTCATCCTTGGCGTCCTTGACTTCGTCGGCAATGACCTTGGCGATATCCCACCAGGAGCCGTGGATCTGGCCCTGCTGGACGGAGAACTCTTTCTGCTTCAGCAGAGCGGCCAGGCCGGGGTTGGACTGGACAGCCTCAGACTTCTGAGCATTGAGGTTTGCGGGGCCCCAGGAGAGCACGTTGAAGCGCTCCATCTGACGCTCTTCGTCGGTCAGGTACTGGGCCAGCTTGTGCAGAGCAGCGACCTTCTCCTTGTTGTCCTGCGCCTTGACGCCCATCAGCTTGCAGCCGTTGAAGGAGCCCAGGTGGTATTCCTTTCCGTCAACCTCGAAGGAGGGCAGATCGGTAACGCCCATCTTGTCGCCCAGCAGGTTCTTGACAGCCTCATAGGCCCAGGTGCCGCTCACAAGGATGGCGGCGTCGCTGGCGAACTCGTCAGCAGAGGAGGAGGACAGATGGTAGGGGGAATCGACCAGCTTCTTCATGCCCTTGACGGCGATGAGACCCTTGTCGGAGTTGAAGGTGTCGTTGACGCTGATGAAGTCGCCCTTGTCGTCGGTCTTCCACTCGGAGACGCAGCCGGTGGCAAAGAAGAAGGAAGCCAGGTACCAGGCGGAGGTGTTCAGCTCGAAGGCGAAGTACTTGTGCGCGCTCTCGCAGTCGGCAATCAGCTTTTCCATGGAGTCGACGTCTTCTTCGGGGATGACAGACTTGTCGTAGTACATGAAGTAGCCATTGTCAGAGGTCAGCGGATAGGCGTACAGGGTATCGCCGGCCGTGCCGGCAGCCACGACGACGGGGTCGTTGGCCTTCTTCACGGTCTCGGCAGCCTTATCGCCCAGCTTGTTCAGCGCGCCGCCCTGGACAAGGCGAGCGAACTGGTCCTGCGCGAAGCAGAACAGATCGGCACCAACAGAGACGTCGGTCAGCATGGTGTCGGCAGCAGTGGACTCGGAAACAGCAACGACTTCCGCGTTGAAGGTGATGCCGTCGGAGTTGGACTTGTTGAAGTCTTCGATCTGCTTCTTGGTCAGATCAACGGCAGCTTCGCCGACCCAGACCTTGATGTCGTAAGTACCGCCCTTGGCCTTTTCGGTTTTTTTACAGGCAGCAAGGGAGAAAACCATAGCGGCAACAAGAAGCAGTGCAAGGAACTTTTTGAAATTCATTTTTATACCTCCTGTTTTTTGTTCAGCGCGCAGCGCTGAAATTCTTTCATGTAATTATGGGTGTGATGCCACAATTATCACCGTTATTTTACTACTTTGTTTTTCCGTTGTCTACAATAAATTTGAAAAAAGTTTTAAGATTTATCTTTTTCCGGTTCATTTTTTCGGAGAAACAGCCGGAAAATCCGGAAAATGGCCCCGAAAAAGCTGCCTGACGGAGGTCTCAACCCCGGGAGTAAGTCCGGCGGGGCAATGCTCAGGGCGTGAGATACAGGGCGGCGTCGTCGATCTTTCCCCAGGCGCCGGCGGCGTCTGACTTCACGTAAATCCCGACGGCCAGGCTGTCCCCTTCCCGGTATTCGATGCCGGAAACCGTGCCGCCGTGCCATTCGTTCCAGCTGGTGATCTCAATGGGGGCGGTGGAAACGATCTCACCGTTGCGTTTGGCGTAGGCATAGACCTCGGCCGCGCCGCAGTCGCCGCCCATGATATAGATCGAGAAGCTGTACGTGCCGGACTGCAGCGCCTCCGGCTGCTGCTCCAGAGTGAATTCCACCGTGCCGGCGGCCTCGCTCCAGAAGTGATAGTGCCAGTCGCCGGTTCGGGAATCGCCGGTTTTCTTCTCAATCTTCAGCTCCTTTGCCCCGCCCAGATCTTCCACGATCCATGGCTCAGCGACGCCGTCCTCGAAGCCGGGGTTCTGCAGCAGATTCTCCGGCTCCACCGAGATCAGAAGCGATGCGGGCATATCTGCGGCCGTGCCGGTGATCTCCAGGCTTGCGCCGGGTCTGGAAAGCACCTCCGCCAGCGCTTCGTCGGTCACGTCCCAGGTGACAGGCACGGGAACGCGGCTGTTGTCGGTGAAAACGGCATTGACGGTCTCGGGCAGCGTAAAGTCATCTCCGGCCGTCAGCGTGATCGCCATCGGCTCGATGGATTCCGCCCTGGCCTCTCCCCCGTTGCCCCAGCGCACCAGGTTGAAAACCTTGAGAGACTCCAGCGGATGCCCTTCCGGGTCAAAGAAGGCCTGGTTGTCCACGGCGCTGCCGCCGTACCATTTGCCCGCGTCATCCGGGTCGTAGGAAGCGGCGCAGGAGCTGGCCCAGCCGGAGCCGTATTTCTCCCAGAGCTTCTGGTTCTCCTCCCGGGAGCTGCCGCCCACGGTGATCCAGGCCCCCTCCCAGTAGCAGACGCCGATGCCGTTCTTTGCCGCGGCGACCGCCGCGACGACGTCGCGGAAGCTGTTCACCTGCCCCTGCTGACTGTAGGGATAGGGCTTTGCGACGGCGCTTTCATCGGAAATGGTGTTGCCGGAGAAGTCGGTATCCTCGCCTGTGAAGGCGTAGGAGGTCTCCATGACCATGACCTTTTTGTCGTAGGTCTCCGCAACGCCGCTCAGCACCCGGGTCAGGTTTTCCAGCGAACCGTGCCAATAGGGATAATAGGATGAGCCGAACACGTCATAATCCACATGATAGCCCGCGAGCTTTCCCGCATAGTCGGCATAGGCTCCGCTTTCCGGATTTGCAAAATGGACGGCGACCAGCGCGTCGGGGAAGACGGCGCGCACCGCCTCGGAACCGGCCTGCATCAGCTTGGAAATGCTGCTCCAGAGCTTTTCCCCGCAGAGGGCGCCGTTGGTCTCGTTCCCGATCTGAACCATCCCCACGTCCACGCCGGCCTGCCGCAGCGTCTTAAGGCTCTCCCGGGTGTACTTTTTCAGTGCCTTCGCTTTTTCATCCACGCTCAGATCCTGCCAGGCAAGCGGCGCAGCCTGTTTGCCCGGATCCGCCCAGAAGTCGGAGTAGTGGAAATCCACCAGCAGCTTCATGCCATAGCGGGTGGCCCGCCTGCCGATCTCCACCGCCTTTTCCACGTCGTTGTTGCCGCCGCCGTAGCCGTTGCCCTCACTGTCATAGGGATGGTTCCAGACCCGGACACGGATATAATTGACGCCCGCCTCCGCCAGCGTCTGCAGCAGATCCTGCTGCTGGCCCTCGTAATTGTAATAGGTCACGCCGCTCTGCTCCAGGGCGATCACAGAGGAGACGTCCATGCCGAGGATAAAGTCCTCGGGCAGGCCATCCACCTGTTTGACAAACAGCGGACATCCCTCCAGCTTTCCCTTTGGGCTGACGTCCTCCACGGGGATCACCTCCGGAGCGGGGTCCTTTTTTCCGCAGCCGGTAAACAGGCTGAGCAGCAAGGAGAGCATCAGAATCAGAAATAACGCATTTTTCAAGGGGATTGCCTCCTTCAGAAAGTGTCAGTTGGGTAGCGTGCAAAGAATCGCGCATCGGGCAGCTCATTTCTCCAGGCTGAGCAGTTCCATGGCGACCTCCCAGGCGGCGTTGTCCACGGCACCGTCTGCGCCAAGCACATGGACGGTCTCCGTGCCGAAGCAGAGGTAGTAGTCCTCCTTCTGGGGTTCGTCCAGATAGGCGTACCAGATGTATTTGCCTGCGCCGGCGCCTGTCTGCGAGGCGGCATCGAAGATTCGAAGCCCGTAGCAGCTGCCTCCGTAGTCATACCCGATGCAGCCCTCCGGCACCGTGATGGGGAGCACGGCCTCGGGTTTCTCCCGGAGCATCTGTTCCAGCTGGGAGGCGCGCACCACGTAGATATCTCCCTTGACGTCGGATCCGATCATCTGGTATTCAAAGTCATGTACCTTAATCTTCCGGATGCCGTCGGGGAGATGCTCCTCCAGACGTACCGCCAGCGCGTGATCGTCAATGGCGACGGCGTTGATAAACACGGTTACCTTTTTTTCTCTGGGGGCGTCGTTCACCAGCGTGTAGATCCAGCCCCACAGCAGCACAGAAGCCAGCGCCCACAGCAGAAAGGTATGGAATTGGGACATAATATTCTTCAGAATCTTCATGGGCACACCTCGTAGGCTGCGACGTAGCCGTGGCTGACGTAGACGGTCAGGCGCTCCCCTGCCCTGCGCAGTTCCTCAGCCCGGGCGGCGTTCACCAGAAACGACTGCTCCCCCTCCGGGGTGCGGACAAAGACCTTCCGGACAGAGATACTCTTCCGGAGCCTCATCCGGCACGGATCCACGAGGACCGTACCCGTGACGGCCTGCTGCTCCCCTTCCACAAGATGGGACGCGTGGGCAAGCTCCTTTTTCCCCTCCCCCACACCGAAGATGGCCAGGTACAGGACGATCCAGCCCGCCACGGTGCTGATCCCCATGGTCCAGAGCATCATCACGGAGGAATTCGCGGTATTGGCGCAGCAGGTCAGAACGACACAGGCTGTCAGCGCAGCCGCGGCGAGCAGCCAGAGAAGGATTCGCAGCGCCTTGATTTTGCGTTTCAGCTGCCTGAGCCGCTCCGGCGGATAAAGAGAAACGATCTGTCCCGGCATGGAATAACCTCCTTCGGGCTGCATGGATCTTGTTGTTGTCATTTTACCATAATTTTTGCTGCCGTGCAATCGGGCGGAAAAACTTTTCCGTCATTCTTGACAATTCCCCGAATCACGGGTAACATGAAATCAAACCTGCAAAGTCAAAATGAACGGAGGAATCGCCGCAATGAAAAAAACAGTTGTTCTCTTCCTTTCCCTGGTTCTGCTGCTGGGCTGCCTTGCCGGCTGCAAGGGCGGCAGTAAGCAGGCCAAGTCAGGAGAGCTTGCGCTCACAGGCGAGGAGCTTGCCTGCAATCAGCCCACCGCGGACAATTACCGGGTCTTCTATGAAATCTTCGTCGGCTCCTTCTCTGATTCCGACGGAGACGGCGTGGGTGATCTGCGGGGCATTATCAACCGGATGGACTATCTCAACGACGGCGACGACAACTCCGGCAAGAGCCTTGGCGTGGAAGGTCTCTGGCTGACGCCGATTTTTGCCTCCAACTCCTACCACAAATATGACATCAACGACTATTACTCCGTGGATCCCGCCTTTGGCACGATGGAGGATCTCAAGGAGCTGGTGGCGCTCTGCCATGCACGGAACGTGAAGGTGATTCTGGATCTTCCCATCAATCACACGGCCCGGATGAACCAGTGGTACGGCAATTTCGTCTCCGCACACCGACAGGGCAGGACGGACGATCCCTATTTCGATTTCTACAGCTATTACACCAGCGGCGAGCCCGCTCCCGCAGGACGGAGCTACGCCGCCGTCTCCGGCACCGACATTTACGTGGAGTGCAACTTCGACCAGGGGATGCCCGAGCCCAACTTTGACAGCAACTTCGTGCGTCAGACCATGCTGGATGTGGCGAAATACTATCTGGATCTCGGCATTGACGGCTTCCGCTTCGACGCGGCAAAGTACATCTACTTCGGCGACAACGAGAAGTGCGTGGAGTTCTGGAAATGGTATATCGGCGAGCTGCGGAGGATCAATCCGGAGATCTACACCGTCGCGGAGGTGTGGGACGGTGACGGAATCACCGATCTGTACTACCCCGCCCTCAACTGCTTCAATTTTACCACGTCCCAAACCTCCGGCCTCATCGCCCAGACCGCCCAGGGCGGAGACGTGAATCGCTTCACCGCCTATCTGAATCATTACATCTCCAGGATCACTTCCCTGAATCCGGACGCCATGTATCTCCCCTTTATCGCCAACCATGACACGGATCGCTGCGCAGGCTATCTGCCCAGCTTCAACGGCAGGGCGCAGATGGCGGCCAATCTGTATCTGCTGTGCCCCGGCTCTCCCTTCCTCTATTACGGCGAGGAGCTGGGGATGGCCGGCTCCAGAGGCTCCGCGCAGACCGACGCCAACCGCCGGCTCGCAATGGTCTGGGGGGATGACGACACCATCAAGGATCCCACAGGGACAACCTATCCCGCCTCCAGCCGGGCAGACGCGCCTGCCAACGAACAGGCGGCAGATCCAGACAGCCTTTACACCTATTACAAGAAGGTCATTATGATCCGCAAGGCAAACCCTGAAATCGCCAGAGGCGCATATTCCGCCCTCAGCCTTCCCGGGACGAAGGTGGGCGGCTTCACCGCTGCTTGGAATGGCAGCACCGTCTGCGTGCTGCATAACACCACTACCGACGAGCAGAGGCTGGATCTGAAGGCGCTTGGGCTGGACCGCTTTACCGTTCTGAACGCCGCCGTCGGCATGAACGACGCAAAGCTGGATGGAACCACGCTGATTCTCGGCGCACAGACCAGCGTGGTCCTTCGCTGACCTGCGCCGAAGCATCATGAGACTGTGAATAACGTCCCGGAAGAAATAACGGCACGGAACTGGAATTGCCCTTCCAGCTCCGTGCCGTTTTAGGTTCCAATTACAATCCGTCTACTCAATGCCGGGAAAAATGACGCCGCTCATCACTGCCATGACGGCCAGGCCGGTGCGGGAGCTCTGGCCGGTTTTCGTCATGAGATTATCCACGTGATAGCGAACGGTGTTGAAGCTCAGATGCAGCTGCTCGCAGATCTCCCGGTCTGTGAGGCCCTTGGCCAGCAGCCGCAGCACGTCCATCTCCCGGTCTGTAAACTCGCTGCTGTCCGCCAAACCCAGCTGTTTCCGGGGCGGATGGTCCGGCCAGACCCGCTCCCCGGCCATGGTGCGGTCCATGACCTCCAAAAGCGGAGCGGACTGCAGCTCCTTGTACCAGAAAGAATCCACGCCGATCTGTCTGGCCCGCTCTAAGAACAGGGCATCCGGCAGCGACGTCACCACGATGATCTTCACCTGGGGATAGGACGTTTTGATGCGCCCGGCGGCCTCCAAACCTGTTGGCCCGTCGTCCATTACCACGTCCATGATGATCAGATCCACCTGGCCTCCGGCGCACCAGGCGTCGGCCATGGCTGCGCTGTCCAGAGCGGCAGCCAGGACATAGCGGTCTGAACCTGTTACGGTATTTTCAAAGAGCTGACGGGGAATCAGCTGGTCATCCACGATCAACACCCGATGGGGCATGATCCACCTCCTTAGGCAGTTCCAGACAGACGGAGAAGACGGGGGAGATATTAACGGTCATGACACCGCCCGCTTCCTCGGTCAGCGTCCGAAGTGATTTGAGTCCACCCTGCTCCCGGATGGGTGCGTCCGGCTGGACTCCGTTGTTGGTAAGCCGGGCCAGAAGCCGCTCCCCGGTATCCGTGAGCGTCATGGTCAGCTCGTCGCCTCCGGCGTGGCGGAGGGTGTTGGTCATACATTCGTGCAGGGCGGTGGTCAGAATGTGGCGCAGCGTCGGCTCCTGCGGCAGCGCGCCGTCTATGGTGATGCGAAGATTCAACTGCCGGGCGGTGGTCAGAATCAGCTCCAGCTCATCCCGCCGAAGCGTCTGGGGCTGGGCCTTGAGGAAGCTGAGGCTCTGCCGCAGCCGGGCTTCGATCTCAGCCTGTTCCGAAGCTCCGCCGCCCTGGAGCAGATAGCGCTGCATCATCAGAAGGTCTGTTCCCATCTCATCATGCAGCCGGACCCGGGCGTCCAGGATCTCCTTCTGGGCTGTCAGGGCCACAATGTCCCGGTAATACTCGGTAAGCCCGCGGTTCAGCCCGGAAAGCTGGACCTGCAGCTGCTTCAGAGACTCGCTCTTTTGCAGCAGCTCCGTCACATCGGAAGCCATGAGCAGATTCACGGGACCGCCGCGATACCGGGCCTGGCTCTCCGAGACTACCCAGGCAGTGCCGTCGGAAAGCTCCAGCACCAACCGCCCGCGCTCCGTCATCGGCCGCTTCACCGGCAGGGATGAATCAGTAAACAGGCGGTTGCGGAAGCGTTCGCCGTTTGCCAGATAATCCCCGGTGAGATTCTGGCAAAGGCGCTGCATGGTTTCGTTCACCAGCACGATCCGCCCCTCTGGCAGATAGAAGCACAGGCCGGCGGGAAGGCTGTCAACGGCTGCCTTGACAGACATCGGCGTAATCTGCTGCCGTTCGAGGCGGAGAAGATCAGCAAGGCACAGTCCCAACAAGAGTCCAAGGATCAGCAGCAGCCCCAAAACCAGACCAACCGGGATGGAAGCGAGCGCGTTCGCCAGGACATCTTCGGAAACGAGATAGCCGCGCTCGGGGGCATAGACGATACAAATCGAGCCCTGAAAGGCGAGAAAGCAGACCACTGCCGCTGCCGCAATCAGGGGAACAAACCGCAGCCTACGCAGCCACAGGGCAAAGGCAAGCACTGCGCATCCGGCCAAAAACAGCAGCAGCGCAGCCAGCCCGATCCAGGAATAAGGGGTTGTGGGTACGATCTTCACGAGGCATCGCCCCCTTCCTGATAGTGGAACACCAGCAGCAGATCCGAACCGTTTTTCGTCACTGAAACCGTCTGGCGGAAGCCGCGTTTTCCGGCGGAGCCGGAGACCTCCTTCAGGGTGAAATCCTCCGCTTGCAGCAGCAGACGCAGGGACAGAAGTCCCGGCTCTGCCCGGAGAAACACCAGCAGCTTGGAAAGCGAGCTTCCGCAGGCTTCGATGACGCTCTGCAGCTGCTCGTAGGCGGCGATAATCAGGTCTGGGGGATAGTCTGCTTCCCCTTCGGCATGGGTCGCCGTCTCCACCCCGGCCAGGCGCAGATAAGTGACAGTTTCCGAAAGCGCCAGCCTGAGCTCCGCAGCACTGAGATGCCCTTCCTCAGACAGCAGCTCCAGATTGCTGCGCCGTTTGATGAAGACGCTGCGCAGGGAAATGGCCCGCAGCCGTCGGTCGAATGGCGCGTCCCGATCGTCCAGCAGGGTGTTGATCTGTTTGAGCTGAGGCTGTACGGCCCGGATAATTCTGTCATAGATCCGGTTGCGGGTTTCCAGCTTTGCCCGCTGGGCACGCACCTTTGTCTGCTCCGAAAGATAGGCGTTTCTGGTCTCGATGGCCTGGGCTGCCTCCTCCAGATCCCGGTTCAGCTGCAGCAGCGGCGCAGCGTCGGCGGCCCACTCGATGCTGCCGCCGGGAATGGAATGCCGCATTTTCTGCCAGTCGGGGGACTCCGGCAGAGGATAGCTGCCCGCCGCGGTGATATATTTCGGCTGACCCGAATGGTCGAGTATGACTGCCGGCAGCTTTGCCAGGGAGAAGAGCCGGTCATAGTCTGTGTTGGCGGGGATGAGCCCGGTCTGGATGCAGCATTCCAGCGCCGAGATCAGGCAGAGCGTCTCCATTTGGGTTATATTCCACACCCTGGCTCCGAACCAGCGGTGGCCGAGATCCAGAGGATAGAGCAGAAAATAGAGGATCCCCACCGCCAGCGGGACCAGCGGCAGCCAGCGCCAGCCCTGGCCGCCGAAGCGGCGGCTTTTCCGCAGGATGATGCAGAAGCTCAGAAGATACGTCGCGTAGGTGCAGCCGCTGAGCACGTAGTACAGCCAGCCGCTGACCTCACGCCCGTCGTCGTCCAGGACGCCGCTGGGGAAGGCCTTGAACCAGAAGTGCAGATCGTTGGTCAGAACGCCGACAGCCATCACTGCGAACAGAGCGACCACAGCCCAATAGCCCCAGCCCAGGGGCTTGTCCGCCGGCCGGTAGATCTGCAGAGCTAAGGCCAGCAGCAGCACCGGGAAGCTGTTTGCCGGCAGGTAGTAGGCATACCACAGCCAGCGCCGCGCCCACAGGGGATGCAGCACCAGCAGGTAGCGGCAGAGCTGGAGGCAAAAATGCAGCAGCAGCCCGTAGGCGATCCCAATCAGCAGAACGCGCAGCTTTCGCTGGGTCACCCGCTTGCGCACCGACAGGGCCCAGACCAGGGCCAGGACGCAGCAGAAGCAGTCGGAGAAGCCGTCCAAATACTCCACGCCGTAGAGCAACAGGTGGAGCAGTCCGCACACAGCATAGGCCGCCGCAAACGCCCAAAGATTCCTTTTTTTGATGCCGCCCATCGTATTACCCCCAGCCCTGTGCAGCGGCGCACCCTGCGCGCCGCCTGCTGCTGGTTTCATTATACAGGACATTCTCCGGTTTGTACCCCCCAATAATGGTAGGAAAAGAAAAAAAATCTCGGATTATTACCAATTTTCAAAAAACTGGTAAAATTGGGGGGGCAGCGATCCCTCCGGGACGGTATAATCAATCAAGAGGACGCGGCAGGAAGACCCGGAGACCGTACGATCGCGTCCGAATGGAATCGCCAATTGAGAAGGAGGATGCACCATGAAAGTCAACCGCCTGATTTCGGCCCTGCTCTGCCTTGTGCTGGTGCTGGGCATTCTGCCGGTGTCGGCATCCGCGGCCGGGAAGATCACCCATGTCCGCGTGGAAGACATTGGCATACCCATCGACTATGAAACCCTGAAGACCGACTATACCGTCCCCTACAACACCGAATACGAAAAAGACAGCTACTACTCCACCGTCCGCTGGACCAAAAAGGACGGCATCACTGAGACCACCGTCGCCCCCGGCCACATGGTCCAGCCGGGCGCGACCTACTGCGCCTACATCACGCTGCATTCCAAGGACGACACCAAGCCCTTCGACCCCTCGGTAAACTGCGACCTCAACTTCGTCTACGGCGACGGAAAGAAGGTCGGCGATAAGTGGACCGACCGCAAGCTGACCCTCCGCCGGGACAACATGGAGCTGGAGATCAAGCTGACCTTCCCGGCCATCACGATCTATGACTACACCTACGAGCTCACCAACAAGCCGGGCAAGACCCACGGCATGCCGAAGGTGGGCGAGCATCCCTGGAGCGCGGACGACATCTGCTCCGCGATCCAGGAAAGCCAGATTTCCACCATCCTCGCCACCTGGTACAAGATCCAGGGCAGCGCGATCGTAGTCAACACCACGCACACCTTTGAAAAAGGCAGGAACTACATCCTTGAGCTGGAGATCCGCGACGGCCCCGGCGCCATCATCGAAACGGGTACGAGCATCATCTACTATGACGACTACACCGGGCTCTTCCTGGAGGGCAAGATCAACAGCTCGAACAAGGTCTCCTATCTGTTCACGCCGATTGACCCGCTGATCCCGGAGGCTGTGATCAACGGCTTCACCTACCCGACCGTCGGCGCGACCGTGGAGAGCGCCACCAACGCCTGGCCGGGCGCAGATACATTTGAGATGGTCAGCCAGGAGTGGTACCGCGTCAACACCCTGTTGTCTCCAAGTGAAACGTTCACCGCGCCCGCGTCCTATCGATGCGCCCTCACGATCCGGCCCAGGAGCGGCTACAAGTTCGACAGCACGACCACGGCGAAGGTCCGGGATTACGGCGGAAACGAGATCTCCATTTCGTCGACCACCCTGCTTACGGACGGCTCGCTCCGCATCTGGACCGAAAGCATCCCGATCAGCGCAAAGATGGATACGGTCTACGTCGACGACTTCATGCCGCCGGT
>CAMOLY010000020.1 GCA_946619065.1 uncultured Clostridia bacterium
CGGGCGCGTTCGGGACTTTCACCCTATAGAACGTGCGCTCACCGGGCGCACGCAACGAAAAAGGAGAGCCGCTGGCTCTCCTTTTTTGTGGAGCGGATAAAGGGAGTCGAACCCTCCTGTTCAGCTTGGGAAGCTGACGTTCTACCGATGAACTATATCCGCAGATCACGGTTTCTATTATGATTATAACAGAACTGTCCGGAAAATGCAATCATTATTTTCCGAGCGCTGCCGATTCCTTTCGCGGCGACGGTTCGGCGGCCTTCCTAAGGTTCGGAACCGGTCTCGCATTGTGGGCGCATGGTATGCGCCCCTACGGGACGGGGCAGCGCTCGGTTTTCACGCTATCACGCTTTCACGCTATCACGCTATCATTCTATCGCTCTTTCACTTTTCTCAGCCTTTGTCGCGCTTGACCATGATCGGTTCGATTCGCTTGTACAGAAGCATGGTCAGGATGCTGACCGCGGCGCCCTTGATCAGGTTCAGGGGGGCGACCGCCAGCATCACGAAGCTGGTCACGCCGCGGATGCTGCCGTTGATCTTCGTTCCCATGCCGATGATCACGTCCAGCGGGATTTTGAACAGCTGGGCAAAGGCGGGAAGCAGATAGACTGCGTTGAAGAAGGAGCCGAACACCGTCATCATTAGGGTCCCGGCGGCGAGGCCGATCAGGGCGTTCTTCTTGGTCCGCTTCCAGTGATAGATCATCGTGGCCGGCAGAATCATGGCGCAGCCGACGACGAAATTCGCCAGCTCCCCGACAAAGGCCGTGCTTGTGCCCTTGAACAGGAGCTTGAGCAGGATTTTCAGGAACTCCGTCAAAACTCCGGCGACCGGGCCCAGGTAGAAGGTGCAGATCAGGACCGGGAGCTCACTGAAGTCCAGCTTGTAGAACTCCGGCGCCAGAAAGAGCAGCGGGAATTCGAGCAGCATCAGAACGGCCGCCAGGGCGGAGCAGACGCCCACCGTGGCGATGTACTTGGGCGAGGACAGGCGAAGGTGCTGACTGCAGTGAAAGTGCTCGAACACCCAGGCGAGCAGCAGAAGTCCCGCCACGACGCCAAGACAGATCAGGACAAAGGCAAGGGTTGCGTTCATAGATGGTTCCTCCGAAAAATAAATTGCCTGAAAACACATCGTCTTCAGGCAAAATCACGAAGGAAAGCCGTGATCCGCGTCTTCTTTCATCCAGACTTCCGCAATCGCTTGCGTTCACTGTCGGTCTCGGAGTCGCACCGAGTCGGCCCGAAGGCTCGCGGACTGTACCGCCGGTCGGGAATTGCACCCTGCCCTGAAGATCAATTGGATTCAGTTGCTGTTATTATACCTCGTTTCTCCGGGAATGCAAGCTGTTTTTGAAATAACAACAAAAATATCTGATTTTGTAACAGTTTTGTAACATGTATATGCTATTTTAAGATCGAGGCTTTGCGAACCCGTGCATTGCCCCGTCCGGTCCGCTGTTGGTCACGTCTCCCCCGACGATCCTTCCCTCATAGACGAAGACCGTGGCATAGACCGGAGCCTCGGCGCCGGGATAATTGAGAATCTCATAGACATAGCGCGTGACGGTTTTTCCCGCATAGTCCGTCAGATCGTAGCCCTGACTCTTCTGCAGGTCGTTGTAGCGGGAAAACACCTCGGAGTCCTTCTCCGGGACGAGGACCGTCTGGGTCCGGACCGGCTGGGTACCGACCTCCCATCCGAAGCCCGCCAAAAACGCGATCCGCTTTTCGTTCGTATCCGCTTCCTTTGCAGCGGGCTGTCCGGATTTGGAAGCCAGCAGCACCGCCGCGGCGACGACCACGGCGACAACCACAGTGACAATTGCGGCAATTTTGGTTTTCGATACTTTTGCGGTAAAAACAAACATGGAATTCCCTCCGTTCAGAATTCGTGATTCACACTGTAACCTATGCCCCTCCGGGCTGTATTATTCGAGGTAACCATGCAAAGACTGGACAAATATCTCTCCGACGCGGGCTGCGCCTCCCGGCGGGAGCTGAAGGCCCTGCTCCGGGCCGGAGCGGTTCGGGTCAACGGTCTGGTCGTCACGGACGGCGCGGCAAAGCTCGACGAGCAGACCGCAGCCGTGACGCTCAACGGTCAACCCGTAGAGCGTCGGCGCAGAGTCGTTCTGCTGATGAACAAGCCGGCAGGCTATGTGACCTCCACGGAGGATCCCAGGGATCTGACCGTGATGGATCTGCTGCCGGAGCAGTGGAAAAAACAGGCCGTGGCGCCGGTGGGCAGGCTGGACAAGCAGACCGAGGGTCTGCTGCTGCTGACCAACGACGGCGTTCTGGCCCACCGGCTGATCTCCCCCCGGTACCGGGTGGAAAAAAGCTACTATGCCAGGCATGAAGGCGAAGTCGGCCCGGACGACGTGCAGGCCTTCCGGGAAGGCCTGGTGCTGGGAGACGGGACCAGATGTCTGCCGGCCCGGCTGGAGCCCCTCGGGCCGGGCGAGAGCAGGATTACCGTGACCGAGGGAAAGTACCATCAGGTCCGGCGCATGATGGCCAGCCGCGGCGCGCCGGTCGTCTATCTGCGGCGAGAACGGGAGGGTATGCTGACGCTGAACGGGCTTGGCCCGGGGCAGGTTCGGGAGCTGAACGCGGAGGAGACCGCGGCAATCGACCGCCTCTGCGGGACAGCTGTCCCCCGGGATAGCGGCTCGGACGATCCCCTTGTGCAAAACTGACAAAGCCCGATCCTCGGCAAATTATTCATTCAACGGCGTTGTTTTTTCGCTCATTTGGGTACAATGCCGGAAAATCTGTCTTTTTGCATAAAAAAGCCCTTCTTTTTTTGGAATTTTGCCAAATAGGGACTTGCAATCACTTTTGAAATCGGTTATCATAATGTTTAGACGCTTATGAAAAATGCTGTATTGGAGCGTAAAAGCATGATGAATTATATATTTACCGATGTCATTCAGAAGATGAAGGCCGCCACAGACCGGCAGATTGGCGTCATCGATTCCGACGGGACCGTGGTCGCATGCAGCGATCAGAGTCTGATCAATACCAAACACCCGAAGATGGCGAAGCTCGTGGCGCTTTCGGAGGAGCAAACGGTCCATTTTTCCGGCAAAACCGCGGCTCCGCTGTCCGCTTTCGGGACGGATTTCGACTACGCCGTCTTTCTGGAAGGAGAGGATGAGGCTGCAAACAGTCTCTGTCTGATGGCTCAGGTGGCGCTGAACTGCGCGAAAACCTTTTTTGAGGAGCGGCACGACAAGGCTACTTTCATCAAAAACATCATCACAGACAACATTCTCCCCGGAGATATTTTTATCCGCGCCAAAGAGCTCCGCTTCCCTGCCGAACAGCACCACGTGGTATTCCTGGTTCGTCAGGTGGGATCCACGGATACCGCCGCAGTCGACAGTTTGCTGGCCCTCTTTCCGGACCGCCAGCAGACGTTCGTGATCTCGGTCAACGAGAACGATCTGGCCGTCGTCAGGGCCGTTGGGCAGGACGTCACGCAGCAGGATCTGCTTGGGATCGCCGGGCGGATGGAAGACGTGCTCAAGAATCAGCTCTTCCTGAAGGTGATCATCGGAATCGGCGGCGTCGCGGAACACCTTCGGAATCTTGCAGACTCCTACAAGGAGGCGCAGGTGGCAATTGAGGTCGGAAAGGTGTTCGACACCGAGAAGACGATCATTACCTATGACAATCTGGGCATCGGGCGGCTGATTTACCAGCTCCCCACGACCCTGTGCGAAATCTATCTCAACGAGGTGTTCAAGAAAAACTCCATCGACACCCTCGATCAGGAGACGCTGTTTACGATCAACAAGTTCTTTGAGAACAACCTCAACGTCTCAGAGACCTCCCGCAAGCTCTTCGTCCACAGAAACACCCTCGTCTATCGGCTGGAAAAGATCAAAAAGCTCACCGGCCTGGACCTGCGGGAGTTCGATCACGCGATCATCTTCAAGGTGGCGCTGATGGTCAAGAAATACCTGGCTTCCCGTGAGAACAAAATGTTTTAGGCAAGGAGTACCCGATGATTGAATTTAAGAACGTCACCATGGTTTACGACCAGGGCAACCGCGCGCTGGAAAACGTGAGCCTGAAAATCGACGACGGCGAGTTCGTATTCCTGGTGGGCCCCTCCGGCTCCGGCAAATCCACGATCATCCGCCTGCTGACCGCCGAGCTTGAGCCGACCTCCGGCTCCATCAGCGTGAACGGATACCAGCTCGACCGGATTAAAAGCCGTCAGATCCCCTATCTGCGCAGGACGGTCGGCGTCATCTTCCAGGATTTCCGCCTGATCGAAAACAAGACCGTGTTCGACAACGTCGCCTTCTCGATGCGGGTTGTCGGCGCGAGCAACAAGCAGATCAAAAAGCGCGTGCCCTACGTACTCGATCTGGTGGGCTTGGAAAATCGCGGCCGCCGCTATCCCACCGAGCTCTCCGGCGGCGAGCAGCAGCGTGTGGCAATTGCCCGCGCGCTGGTCAACAACCCTTCCATGATCATTGCCGACGAGCCCACCGGCAACCTCGATCCGGTCCGCTCCTATGAGATCATGATGCTGCTGGAGCGCATCAACGCGCTGGGGACCACGGTCGTGGTCGTGACCCACGAAAGAGAGCTTGTCAACCGCTTTACAAAACGAGTCATTGCCATTGACGAGGGCAACGTCATCAATGACGGAATGGACGGGTACTATATCAATGAAGAGAATTAGAAAGCTTGGGTATCTGTTCAAGGAAGGCGTCCGGAACATGTTCACCCACGGGTTCATGTCCTTCGCCGCCATCTGTGTCACCGTGGCATGCCTTGTGATCATCGGCAGTTTTTCGTCCATCCTCTACAACCTCTCCCGTATGGTCAAGACGCTGGAACGGGAAAACCAGATCACGGCCTTCATTGATGACAGCTATGACGAACAGACCGCAAAAACCGTGGAAACCGCGATCCGGCGTCTGGACAACATCCGGGAAGCCAATTTCGTATCGCGTAAGGAAGCCGGAAGGCGCTTTATCGAGCAGCAGGGCGGCGGCGAGGCTTACCAAGGCATCGACGAGAAGACGTTCTCTGACCGTGTTGTCATTACCCTGGAGGACAATTCCAAAATGGCGGAAACCGTTGCCCTGGTCGAGCAGATTCACGGGGTCGATCACGTCAACGCAAGAGAGGAGCTCGCCGAGGGCTTCACCACGCTCCAGCGGGTTCTGAATATCGCCTCCGCTGCGATCATCCTGATTCTTCTGATCGTTTCTCTGTTCATGATCTCCAACACCATCAAGCTGGCGATGTACGACCGGCGCGATGAAATCGGAATTATGAAAATGGTCGGCGCGACCAACCGCTTTATCCGCTTCCCCTATATGGTCGAAGGCTTTCTGATCGGTGTGATTGCCGCAGCCCTTGCCTTCTTCATCGACTGGGGCATCTACAATCTGATCGCGAAGCAGATCCAGAACGTCGACGCACTGAAGCTGTTTGATATCGTTCCCTTCTCGAAGCTGCTGCTTCCGATGATTGCCACGTTCGGCGCGGCCGGACTCTTCGTCGGCATCTTCGGCAGCGTCATGTCCATCCGGAAGTTCCTGGATGTGTAGTCAGGAGGTTTTTATGTACAAATACCGCCGTACCATAGTCAGCGCGATTGCGGCACTTCTGGTGCTCGCCATGGTCGCAGGCATCATCGTTCTGGCTGTTCACGCCGAGAGTTCCAGCGAAATCAAGGAACGGATCGATGAGCTGAAAAAGCAGGGTCAGAGCATTCAGGCCCAGAAGAGCGGCATTGAAAGCCAGCTCAACAGCAACGACGCAGAGCTGGACGATCTGGTGATGAAAAAAAGCATGATCGACCAGGAAATCAAGCTCACGCAGGATTCCATTGAGAATACGAACCTGCAGATCCAGGAGTACAACCTCCTGATCGCCGAAAAGCAGAACGAGCTGGACGAGGCGCTCGCCGAGCGCGACCGGCTCAATCAGCAGTACCGTGCCAGGATCCGCTCCATGGAGGAGAACGGAAAGCTCACCTATTGGTCGATCCTGTTCAAGGCCAGCAGTTTTTCGGACATGCTCGACCGCGTCGATATGATCAACGAGATCGCCCTGGCGGACTCGCGCATGCTTGAGCGGATGGAAGCAGTGGCGCAGCAGATCGAGACCTCCCGTCAAGAGCTCGCCGCGGAAAAAGTCTCGCTGGAGGAAGCGAAGGATCAGCTCGCACAGGACGAGGCGGAGCTGGAGGCCAAGCGCACGGAGGCGGACGAGGTCTTCGCGGAGCTCTGGTCCGACCGGCAGGCCCTGGAGGCCGCCGCGGAAAAATACGAGGCCCAGCAGCAGGCCCTCTCCCAGCAGATTGCCCAGCAGGAAGTGAAATACCGCGAAGCGGTGGCCGCAGAGGAAGAAGCCAGAAGAAAGGCTGAGGAAGAAGCCCGCAGAAAGGCCGAGGAAGAAGCCAGAAGAAAGGCTGAGGAAGAGGCCAGAAGAAGGGCCGCGGAAGAAGAGGCCAGACGCAGAGCCGCCGAGCAGGCAGCGCAGGAAGCGCGGGAACGGGAGCAGGCGGCCGCCAACCACAGCAGCTCGTCCACTCCGAGCCGCGCAGGCTTCATCTGGCCCACGTCCTGCCGGACCATCACCTGCTATTACGGCCCGCGCATTCATCCGATTACCGGACGCTACAGCAACCACAACGGCATTGACATCGGCGCATCCTACGGCAGCACGATTACCGCGGCAAGCGCCGGAACCGTGACCGCCGCCGGCTTCGACACCGGTTACGGATACTATGTGACCATCAATCACGGCAACGGCTATACCACGCTCTACGGCCACATGTGCCGCTACATCGTATCCGCCGGCGACTATGTGACCCAGGGGCAGACCATCGGCTACGTGGGCAGCACCGGCTGGTCCACCGGACCGCATCTGCATTTTACCATCTATTACAACGGCGCAACGGTCAACCCCCTCGGTTATCTGCCCTGACCGGCTGCAGCAGTCCGTTTTCGGTTCTCAAAATCCGGTACATCATTCTCCAGCCGGGCAAACAGCTGCCCGGCTGGAGTAATCTATTCAGAAAAAGGAGCCGCTATGGAAGAACAAGAAGCAACCCGTGGGACCAGTACGCTGCGCGTCGTCTTAATCACCGTCGCGCTGACGGCCGCCGTCTCCTTTCTGATCTGCCAATGGCTGATGACCAAAACCACGAAGCGTCAGTATCCGTATGAGAGCAAGCTGCGCGAGATTCAGACCATCATCGACGAATACTTCATCGGCGACGCAGACAGTCAGGCTCTGGAAGACGCCCTGGCCAAGGGCATGATCGACGGCCTCGGCGACGAGTGGAGTTATTACATTCCCAAAGAGGCGTATCAGAGCTATCAGGACGGCATCGAGAATGCCTACGTCGGAATCGGCATTACAATCACCACCGAGAACGTGGAACGGGGCGTCCTGGTTACGGACGTCACACCGGGCGGTCCGGCAGAGGCTGCCGGCCTGCTTGTGGGGGACGTCATCACCGCGGTGGAGGGAGTCCCGGTTCTGGACGGGTCCGCGGACGCGCTCGACCTGGACGGAACCAAAAACGTCGTCCGCGGTGAGGCGGGAACCCAGGTCACCCTGACCGTACTCCGCGACGGAGCAGAACGCCCTTATACCGTCACGCGGGCTACCATCAAGACCGTCAACGTCACCAGCGAGACGCTCGACGACGGCCTGGTCTATCTCAGGATCCGGAATTTTGACAAGCGCGCTGCGGAAGACACGATCGCGGTGCTGGAGCAGGCGCTCTCAGACGGCGCAAAGGGCGTCATCTTCGACGTCCGCTTCAATCCGGGCGGACTCAAGAGCGAGCTGGTGACGCTGCTCGACTACATCCTGCCCGAGGGTCCCCTCTTCCACAGCGAATCCAGCGACGGAAAAAAGACCGTGGACAATTCCGACGAAGCGCACATCGAGATCCCGATGACTGTGCTGGTCAACTACGATTCCTACTCCGCCGCGGAATTCTTTGCCGCCGCGCTGCAGGAATATGACTATGCCGAAATCGTTGGCGAGAGAACCTATGGCAAGGGCTATTTCCAGTCCGCCTTCCAGCTCAGCGACGGCTCCGCCATCAATCTCTCCATCGGAAAATACACGACGCCCCACGGCGTCAGCCTAGTCGGCAAGGGCGTAACCCCCGACAAGGAGGTGGCCCTGTCCGACAGCAAACAGGCCGATCTGTATTACGGCCGGCTTGCGTTTGCGGACGATGACCAGCTTCAGGCCGCCATCTCTCTGCTGGATCCCTCCGCCTCCGCCCCGGTCGGGCCGAAGGAGGATGAGAAGGAGCCGGACAAAGCGACCGGCGACACGTCCGAATCGACAGCAGGCCGGGCGCATCCCTACGTGGCCAAGCTGGAAAGCCTGCAGGACATCATCGATCGCTACTACGTCGGCGAGCCCGACGAAGAAGCCATCAGCGAGGCGCTGGCTGCGGCACTGGTGGACAACATCGGCGACGAATGGAGTTACTATATCCCCGCTGACCTGTACCGGGAGTACACCGAGACCATGGAAAACGAGTACGTCGGCATCGGCGTGACGATCACGGGCGAAGACGTGGAGCGCGGCGCGCGCATCACCGACGTGACGCCTGAGAGCCCCGCCTATCGAGCTGGACTCGAGATCGGCGACCTGATCGTCGCGGTGGAGGGCGTTCCCGTGCTGGACGGCTCGGAGGATGAGATCGATCTGACCGAGACGAAAAAGCGCGTCCGCGGCGAGGCCGGAACGGACATCACGCTGACCGTCCTGCACGAGGGAGCAGAGCGGGAGGTCACCATCACCCGCGCGCCGATCCGCGTGGTCAACGTCACAAGCCAGATGCTGGAGCAGGAGATCTGCTACATTCGGATCCGCAATTTCGAGCAAAACGCCTGTTTGGACACGGTTGCCGCCATTGAGGCGGCGCAGGCGGCCGGCGCGAAGGGCATCGTCTTCGACGTGCGGTATAATCCGGGCGGACTCAAGAGCGAACTGGTGGACCTGCTGGACTACATCCTGCCGGAGGGCCCGCTGTTCCGGCAGGTCACCTACGACGGAAAAGAATATGTGGACACCTCGGACGAGGACCACATCGAGATCCCGATGGCCGTTCTGGTCAACTACAACTCCTATTCTGCGGCGGAATTCTTCGCTGCCGCGCTGCAGGAATATGACTACGCCGAAATCGTCGGCGAACAGACCTACGGCAAGGGCAGGTTCCAGACCGCGTTTCGCCTTCCGGACGGCTCCGCAGTCAATCTCTCCTTCGGCACCTACACGACGCCGAATGGCGTGAGTCTGGTCGGAAAAGGCATCACGCCGGACTATCCGGTTGAGATGGACGAGCAGACAGAGAAGGATCTCTATTACGGAAATCTGGCCTTCGAGGACGACGAGCAGCTGAAAACCGCAATTTCCGTATTGACAAGCGGCGAAGGGCAGTAGTATAATAGGCCGGCATATTTTAGAACCACTTCACAGGAAAGGCGGTTTTGATCATGGCAAGAGAATTTAAGCTGACGAGAATCCGGCTGGAAGAGCTGGAAAACGAACTGAAATATCTCAAGACGACACGGGAGCTGGAGGTTGCAGAGCATCTGAAGGAGGCCCGCTCCTTCGGCGACCTGTCGGAAAACAGCGAATACGACGAGGCCAAAAACGAGCAGGCTCAGCTCTACGGCAGAATCGCAGAGGTTGAAAACATTCTCGCGAACGCGGTGGTCATCGACGACGAGGAGCCCGAAGCGGGCAACCGCGTCGGGCTGGGCTGCACCGTCAAGGTGCGGGATCTGGAAACCGACGAAACCGAGGTCTACGCGATCGTCGGCTCCCAGGAGGCCAATCCTGCGGCCGGCCTGATCTCGGACGACTCCCCCTTCGGCTCCGCGATGCTCGGCAGGGTCAAGGGCGATATCGTGACGGTGGCGGCCCCGGCCGGCGAGCTCCGGTTTGAGATTTTGTCGGTGGAGCGCAGCGTCTGACCGTTTACAGGAGGAATCATCATGGCAAAATTTGTACCGCAGGCAGAGCTGCCGCTGGTGGACCAGGTGCGCGTCCGACACGAGAAGCTGCAGGCACTCCGTGAGGAAGGGCGCGACCCCTTCCGGATCACCCGCTTTGACGTGAGCGTTCACGCAGCGGAGATTCAGGAGCAGTTTGAACGCTATGAGGAGCAGAATGTCCGGCTTGCCGGCCGTCTGATGAGCAAGCGCGGCATGGGCAAGGCGATCTTCGCCGACCTCCAGGACCGCTCCGGGCGGGTTCAGCTCTATCTCAAGCTCGACGAGATGGGCGAGGAGGCCTTCTCCCGCTGCCGCAAACTGGACGTGGGCGACATTGTGGGCGTCGAAGGCCCGGTCTTCCGGACCCAGCGCGGAGAGATCTCCGTCCGCGCGCAGAACGTGACGCTGCTGTCCAAGTCCCTGCTGCCCCTGCCGGAGAAGTTCCACGGTCTGCAGGACAAGGAGCTTCGCTACCGTCAGCGCTATCTGGATCTGATCGTCAACCCGGACGTCAGACGGAATTTCGAGATCCGTTCGAAGTTCATCCGCTTTATGCAGCGGTATCTGGACGAGCGCGGTTATATCGAGGTCGAAACGCCGGTTCTGAACACGATCTCCGGCGGCGCGGCGGCCCGTCCGTTTGTGACCCACCACAATACGCTGGATATCGACATGTACCTCCGCATTGCCACCGAGCTGCCGCTCAAGCGGCTGATCGTGGGCGGGATGGAGCGGGTCTATGAGATCGGCCGCATCTTCCGCAACGAAGGCATGGACCCCAAGCATAACCCGGAATTCACCTCCGTGGAGCTCTACGAGGCCTACGGGGACTTCCACACGATGATGGACATCGCAGAGGGCATCCTCTCCGGCGCGGCAAAGGAAATTCTGGGGACCTATCAGGTCTCCTGGATGGGCTACGACATTGACCTGACCCCCGGCTGGACCCGGATGACGATGATCGAGGCCGTGAAGCAGTACGTGGGCATCGACTTTGGCGCGATCTCCGACGACGCCCAGGCCGTCGCCGCCGCGAAGGCGAAGGGTGTCGCCCTCTCCCCTGCCGCCGAACCCACCTGGGGCAACGCCCTGTATGCCTGCTTTGACCAGAAGGTGGAGGAGCATCTGATTCAGCCCACCTTCATCACGATGTACCCGGTGGAGGTCAGCCCGCTGACCAAGCGCAGCCCCGAGGACCCGCGCCTGACCGAGCGCTTCGAGTTCTTCATCGCCCACTCTGAGATGGGCAATGCCTACTCCGAGCTCAACGACCCGATCGATCAGCGGCAGCGCTTCATCAAGCAGATGGAACAGCGCGACCGCGGCGACGACGAGGCGGAAATGATCGACGAGGACTTCCTCAACGCGATGGAGTACGGCATGCCGCCCACCGGCGGCATGGGCATCGGCATCGATCGCTGCGTGATGCTGCTGACCGGCAGCGACTCGATCCGGGACGTCATCCTCTTCCCCACAATGAAGCCGCTGGACAAGGATAAGTCCGAAAAAGCTGAGAACAGGGCAGAAGAAAAGCCCGCTGAAGCGGCTCCTGCGGCAGAAGAGAAGATCGACTTTTCCAATGTGGTGATCGAGCCGCTGTTTGAAGAGCAGGTGGATTTCGAGACCTTCTCGAAGAGCGATTTCCGCGCCGTCAAGGTCCTGGACTGCGAAGCGGTCAAAAAGTCCAAGAAGCTGCTGAAGTTTACGCTTGACGACGGCACCGGGATCCCCCGGACGATTCTCTCCGGCATTCACGCCTATTACGAACCGGAAGAGCTGATCGGAAAAACCTGCATCGCCATCGTCAATCTGCCGCCCAGACCCATGATGGGCATCGAAAGCTGCGGCATGCTGCTCTCCGCCGTTCATAAGGAAGGCGAGGAGGAGAAGCTCCATCTTCTGATGGTTGATCCCCACATTCCGGCCGGCGCGAAGCTGTGCTGAGCCGAAGCGGAACCCTGCAATCGTTTCTGAACCGACATTTTCCCAACTCTTATTCGAGGGCTCGTTGCAAAATGAATCATTTTGCAACGAGCCCCGTGTTTTTTGCCGATTCCGGCAAAAAACATCGCCTGCGGGCGGGTGATGGAACGTGAAGGGGGCTCCAAGACCGCCCCCTTCATACTGAACTCCAATAAAATGCTTTTTAAAGCATTTTATTGGAGTTCAGTATAAATCCATCATTCGAATTTGCCCGGACAAGGCTTGACAGCAGGCTGATCCTGTGGTAAGCTGAAAAAAAAGCTAAGGGGTGCGGCAATGATCATTGGGTAATTCAAATTGACACGATGGTGAATCGC
>CAMOLY010000021.1 GCA_946619065.1 uncultured Clostridia bacterium
TCACCCGCGATTTTCGGGACGGCATAGGTGGAAAACTGGGTCCCGAAGTCCGGATCAAAGCCGGAAACCGCCTTGAGAAAGCCAATGGAGCCGAGCTGGAACAGGTCGTCCGGCTCCACGCCGCGGCCGAAAAAACGCCGGGCAACTGCCCAGATCAGGCCCATGTTCTCGCTGACCAGGGCCTCGGTTGCGGCGGGATCGCCGGCATGGCTCCGCTCGATCAGCTCTAAGGTTTGCAAGCCGTCTCTCCCCTGCCGATCAGCTTTTTCCGCATGCGCACCGTGGTGCCGCGGCCCGGCTGCGAGCGCAGGGTGAGGCTGTTCATAAAGCTCTCCATAATGGTCAGCCCCATACCGGAGCGCTCCGCTCCGCCGGTTGTGAACATCGGCTGGCGCGCCTGCGCCACGTCCGGGATCCCAACGCCGGTATCCTTGACCGTGATCTCAAGGACGTTCCCCGCCAGTCTGCGCAGACGAAGCACTACCGGGCCGATCCGGTCCGGGTAGGCATGGACGATCGCGTTTGTGACGGCCTCGGAGACCGCGGTTTTGAGGTCGCCGAGCTCCTCTAAGGTCGGGTCCATCTGGGCCGCGAACGCGGCTGTGACCGAGCGGGCAAAGGCCTCGTTGCTGGACAGGGAGGGAAAACGGATCACCGCTTCATTCTCGTGTTTCATGCCGGACTCCTTTCCTGGTTCAGCGGGACCAGCTTCTGGATCCCGGAGGCCAGCAGAACCTTTCGCGGCTGGGGCGGGACGTTCGTCAGGCGCAGGGTCCCGCCGAGCTGATTCATTCCCCGGAGCGCGTGGATCACCAGGGCAATGCCGCTGGAGTCCATGAAGGTGACTCCGGAGAAGTCCAGCTCGCAGATTTGGGGCAGATAGACACGGATCTTCGCGCTGACGGATTCCATGATCTCCTTCGCCGCGTGGTGGTCAATATCGCCGGAGAGCAGGATCGTCAGCCGCTTTTCCTGGAGCAGGCTGGTAAAATTCAAGTTGATTCCTCCTTTGTGATCGCATGAGAAAAGGCACGCACGGCAGTCGTGTGTGCCTTTTAGTATAAAATGCTTTTGACGCGAAAACGGCAGAAATACGGGAGCGGGGAAAAGAATCGGAGGGAACCGGCAGGGGGCAGAAAATATGGATTTTTTCCGGGATCGCGGATTGCATTGTGGAGATTTTCCCGCTATAATAGAAATAGAGAAAAAGACCACTGACGAGGATTTGCATCTATGATCTATCACGCGGGCGATTACGACGTCGCCGTTGTCGGCGCGGGACACGCCGGGATCGAGGCCGGGCTGGCCGCGGCCAGGCTGGGACTGCGCACCGCCGTCTTCACAATCAATCTGGACGCCGTGGGCAACATGCCCTGCAACCCCGCCATCGGCGGCACAGGCAAGGGCCATCTGGTCCGGGAGCTGGACGCGCTGGGCGGGCAGATGGGCATCGCGGCGGACCGGTGCTGCATCCAGTACCGGATGCTCAACCGGGGAAAGGGACCTGCGGTCCACTCCCTCCGGGCGCAGGCGGATCGGCGGAAATACCAGGAATACATGAAGCATGTGCTGGAGCTGCAGGAGCATCTGGATCTCAAGCAGGCGGAGATCGTCTCGGTCACGGTGGAAGACGGAGCCGTCTGCGGCCTCACAACCCGGCTCGGGGCGCACTACGGGGCAAAGGCCGTGATCCTGGCAACCGGAACCTTTTTGGACAGCACCGTCATCATCGGCGAGAACGTCCTCTCCTCCGGTCCGGACGGGATGCACGCGGCAAACGGCCTGTCCGGCTGTCTGCGGGGTCTGGGACTCCATTTGCGCCGCTTCAAGACCGGCACGCCGCCCCGCGTCAACGCCCGGTCGGTGGATTTCTCCGAAATGGAGCTGCAGCCGGGCGACGAGCAGATTGAGCCGTTTTCCTTTACGACCGGCTCTGCGCCGGAGAATCGGGCCGTCTGCTGGCTGACCTACACAAACGAACGCACCCACGACATCATCCGGGAAAATCTGGACCGCAGCCCGATCTACGACGGCTCGATCACCGGCGTCGGCCCGCGCTACTGTCCCTCGATTGAGACGAAGGTCGTCCGCTTTGCGGACAAGACCCGGCATCAGCTCTTTGTGGAACCCACCGGGCTGGAAACCGAGGAGCTCTATATCCAGGGCTTCTCCTCCTCGATGCCGGAGGACGTGCAGGTCCGGATGCTCCATACGGTGCCGGGACTGGAGCAGGCGGAGATCATGCGGCCTGCCTACGCGATTGAGTACGACTGCGTGGACCCCACCGAGCTGCTGCCGACGCTGGAATGCAAAAAGGTCGCCGGGCTCTACGGCGCGGGCCAGTTCAACGGCTCCTCCGGCTACGAGGAGGCGGCAGTCCAGGGCTTCGTGGCCGGGGTCAACGCGGCTTTGAAGCTGAAAGGAGAGGAGCCTCTGATCCTCAAACGGTCCGACGGCTACATCGGCACCCTGATCGACGATCTGGTGACCAAGGGCACGGACGAGCCCTACCGGATCATGACCTCCCGCAGCGAATACCGCCTGCTCCACCGCCAGGACAACGCCGATCAGCGGCTGACGCCGATCGGCTATCGGATCGGGTTGATCTCCCGGGCGCGCTATGAGGCCGTTCAGACCAAATATGAGGCAGTCCGGCGGGAGTGCGCCCGTCTGGAGCACTGCGGCGTGGCCGCCTGCGATGCGCTCAACGCCCTGCTGGCCGAAAAAGGCGCCGATCCGGTGGAGACCTCCGCGCGGCTGGCCGATCTGGTCCGCAGGCCGGAGCTGGGTTACGACGATCTGGCGCCCTTCGACCCGGAACGCCCGGCCCTGCCGCCGGAGGTTGGCGCACAGGTGGAAATCCGGCTCAAATACGCGGGCTACATCGCCCGGCAGGAGCGGCAGCTGGAGGAGTTCCGGAAGGCCGAGGACCGGCGTCTGCCGGAGGATCTGGATTACGCCGCAATCCCCGCGCTCAAGGAAGAGGCCCGGGAGAAGCTGGCGCGGATCCGCCCGGTCTCCATCGGCCAGGCCTCCCGCATCAGCGGCGTCAGCCCCGCCGACGTAGCAGTGCTGCTGGTGTGGCTGGAGCAGAACAAGAAGAGGCAATGAGGAAAAAAGGAACTCAAGCATGAACATCAATTCCGTCACGATCAGAAAAGCGAACCCGGAAGACGCGAGAGGCTGGTATACCTTAACCGGTCAAGTCTGGCGAGACGCATATCGTCATCTTTTCCCGGAGGAAGTATTTCTGGAAAAGGAAAATAAGCTGGAAGAAAAAATAGCAACCTTTCGAGAGAGCACCGAAACCAGAACCCGTTGACGATACACCCAAAACCTGATAAAAGGAGGCACAGCCGATGATTCCCTTTGAAAACTACCAGGTCAGCGCAGATTACATCCGTTCCCGCATCGGCGATTTCCAGCCCGAGATCCTGATGATCCTGGGCTCCGGGCTGGGGCAGTTCGGCGACCGCGTGGAGAACCCGGTCTTCGTTCCCTACCCCGAAATCCCCCACTTCCGCCACTCCACCGCCCCCGGCCACAAGGGCCGCTTTGTCTTCGGCACGATCGCGGGCAGACGCGTGGCTGTCATGCAGGGCAGGATTCACCTCTACGAGGGCTACACCCCGGAGGAGGCGGTCTACGGGGTCCGGGTGATGAAGCTGCTGGGCGTGAAGACGATGATCGTCACCAACGCCGGCGGCGCGGTCAATCTGAGCTTCCATCCCGGCGAGATCATGCTGATGACAGACCATATCATGCTCTTTGACAAATCCCCGCTGACCGGACCGAACGAGGACGCCTTCGGCGTCCGCTTCCCGGACATGTCCACGGCCTACACCCCCCGGCTGCAGGAGCTGGCGCGAAAAGCCGCCCGCGAGACCGGCGTCCATCTGAACGAGGGCGTGTATATGTACTTCCCCGGCCCGCAGTATGAGACTCCGGCGGAAATCCGGGCGGCCCGGGCCATCGGCGCGGACGCGACCGGCATGAGCACGGTGCCGGAGGTCATCGCCGCGCGGCACTGCGGCATGGAGATCCTGGGCTTCTCTCTGGCCACCAACATGGCCGCGGGAATCCTGCAGCAGCCCCTGACAGAGGAAGAGGTGCTGGAGGTCGGAGCGGCCAGCTCCGCCCACTTCTCCGCGCTGATGATGAAAATCCTGAAAGAAATTTGATACTGAACGCCAATAAAATGCTTTAAAAAGCATTTTATAGCGCCGGAGGCGCGTTGGCGTTCGTATGAGACGGGTTTTGTGCCGCAGGCACAAAACGGCAGCGTGCGAAGCACGGTGCGCTCCCATTAAAAACGAAAGGTTTTAATGGGAGCCTAGTATGAGGAGGAAGCCATGATCAAACGCAGACAGGAAATGCGGGTTGAACCCCGCTTTGCGGTCAAGGGCGGAAAAGGGCCCTATGACACGGTACACATCTGGGAGAAGACCGAGCTGGACAAAATCAATCTCTGCGGCGTCAACACCCTGCCGCCGGGCAGCTCGATCGGCGTCCACGCCCACCAGGAGGACGGGGAGATCTATCTGATCCTGCAGGGGCAGGCCACCGTCACCGAGGACGGGCAGGACTATCTTCTGAACGCCGGCGACAGCGAATACTGCACCGGCGGCCACAGCCACGGGATTGCCAACGACAGCGACGAGCCGCTTGTCTTCCTGGCGATTATTATGAAATAATCCGGCGCTTTCGCCCGGATATACCGCAGGGGCGGGTCAGAGATTCTGACCCGCCCCTGCGGTATGCCATACTGTGGCTCACTGAGCCAGACCGCGCTTCATCTGCTCCACCTGACGCAGCACGTCGTTGATCGGAATCGCGAAGCCAAGCCCCTCGACCGAGGCACCGGAGGCCGTTTCGCCGGAATACTTGGTTGTGACGACGCCGATGACCTCGCCGTCAAAGTTGAACAGCGGGCCGCCGGAGCTGCCGGCGTTGATCGCGGCGTCGGTCTGGAGCATCCGAATGGTTTTGCCGTCGCTCGTCACCCTCCGGTCCTTGGCGCTGAGCCAGCCGACGCTCAGGGAATCCGTCAGATCTCCCAGCGGGTTTCCGATCGTGCAGACCGGGTCGCCGATCCGGAGCAGGTCCGAGTCCCCGAAGCGCACCGGCTGCAGGCCGGTGGCGTCGATCTTCAAAAGCGCAATGTCACCGTCGGACAGCTCGGGATAGAGCAGCTGCGCCGCGTAGCTCCGGCCGTCGGAAAACCGGACCGTCAGCGAGCCGGCGCCGCGGACCACGTGGTAGTTGGTCACAATTTCACCGTCTGCGGAGATCACGAAGCCGGTCCCCGTGCTGGCCGACTGGGCACCGCCTCCGGTTGAAGCCTCCACGGAGACGACTGCGTCCACGTTTGCCCGGTAGATCTCGGCAGGACGCTGGACTGCGGACAGGCTGCTCTGGGCGGTCTCCGTCTGCGCGGACGGTTCCCCCGACCTGCGGTTTCGCTCGGCATAGAGCCGGTAGCCGAAGGCTCCGGCGAGCAGGCCCAGCAGCAGGGCCAGAACGACGGCGAACACCGCCCAGCCGTTGGAGCGGGACGCCTGTTTTTTCTTTGGGGAAGATGGGGCCGGCGCCGGTGCAGCCGGATCCGGGGCAACGACAAAGCGCTGCCAGGCGAGGGGATACTTCCCGCTCGGGTCGCCCGGAAGACCGTAGACGACTGGTCCTCCCGGGGCTGCCTGAACCGCATCGGAAGGGTTCGGCGCGGGCTCGGCTTCCGTCTGCGTCGGCGGAACCGGCATTGGGACCGGCTGTTCCACCGGCTCGACCGGGCGCGGCGTTTCCCGCTCAAAGGAAAAGCTGCGCTCTGCCGGGCCGATCGGGGTCTGATAGCTGCCGCTGCCGTAGCGGTACTCCTCCTGCTCCGGAGCAGCAATCGGATCGGCCGCGGTCCGGAAGGACGTCAGCGGCTCCGGTACAGCCGGAGAATGATTCTGTTTTTCTGCTTCCATGGCGATTCCTCCGTGGAATCCGTTGATCAAGTCGATTGTAACACAAAACCGGGGAAAAGCAAGCGGGAAGATTTGGCGCGGGCCCTCAGCCGTCCGGCTGCCAGCAGGCGGTGAGGCTGCCGTCCTCCTCCACCCGGAAGGCCTCCAGCCCGTCGCTGGAGATCCCGTAGACGGTGATGCGAGTCGGGCTGATCCCGCAGGCCTCCCGCAGACCGATGCGCAGGCTCCGGATCTGCTCGGCCTGGGCCGCGGCGTCCTCGCTGAGGCTCAGCGATTCGCCGTATTTTTCCATCTGCGCGTAGGTCAGCTTCTGCGGATTCTCCAGCTCCAGCACGCCGCTGTCCGGGTCCCAGGTCCGCAGACGGTAGAAGGTCCAGTGCTCCGCCAGATAGGTTTCCGGATCCATTTTCTCTGCTGGGCGGGAAGCGCCGGTCAGACGGGAAATCAGAAACCAGAGTCCCCCGCCGACCAGCAGGATCAGGATCAGCGCGGCCGCAGACAGGATCAGCATTGTTTTTTTCATGATTTTCGTGTTCCTTTTTTGGTATCAGACGCCTTCGTCAAAGTACAGGCCGTAGTTGGCGTAGGCCTCGGAGCAGAGCGCACGGGTGGCGCCGTCCGCGTCCTGGCGGCAGCAGACGGCCAGACCGTAGCAGAAATCCGCCCCGCAATGGAGCTGTCCGGTGCAGAGATAGGTCCCCTCCTCGTTTTCGGTGGTCCAGGAGAAGCGGTACTCCTCCATGCCGAAGCGCTTTCCCTGCACCGGGTGGAGGCGGTCCGAGGAAAAGCCGGTCAGCTCCCGCAGGGCCTGCTCCTTGTCCGGCCCGGAGACCGTTGTGTACCAGAAGCATTGACCGTCCGGGGCCTCATAGCAGGTTCCCGCCGCACTCTCGGAGATCTTTTCCATCTCCCAATCCGCCTCCGGCAGAATCGCCGTGAGCGCTTTTTTCTGTTCCAGACCGACCGGGACCTGTTCCAGGACCAACTCCGGCGCAGCCGGTTTCTGTGCACAGCCACAGAGCAGCAGGGTCAGAGCCACCGCTGCAATCCAGATTCGACGCATGATTTGCCTCCGCTGCTTGAAATTGGGTCACCCCGCATTCAGCATATGCGGCAGCGCGGTGACGCATGCGTCCGACCGCCCTACTGCGTCTTTTTCCGAAGCGGGCGTTTGCTGCCGTTCTCATCGACCACCCAGGTATGATCCAGCTGGGCGGTCAGGTTCGCCTTTACAGAGTCGATGTATTCCCGGCGGAGCAGATCCCGCTCCCGGAGCTCCGCCTCTGTCAGTCCTTCCGCCTTGGCCTTGCGGGCCAGTTCATTGATTCTTGCGATTTTTTCCGAATTCATAGCTCAGCCGACTGCCTCCGTCAAGGTTGTCAGGATTGTCATGGTCTCAGGATCGACGACATAGTTCACGCCGGGGCTGCAAAGGTACACCAGCCCGCCCACAGACAGGAAGCGGGCGTCGTACGGAAGAAAGTCCACTTCCACGCTGCCGGCAGGGTCGATGCTGTCCTCCCCAAAGGTGTAGAAGAGGACGGCGGGCTTGCCCTCGTTTTGAACCGGGAAGCAGAAGCGGCCAGCCGCCTCATCGAGGCAGAGGGCGGAGGGCTCCCAGGTCACAGACGAATCCAGCTGCTCCACCGCCTCCGCATGGGCGTCCACCCGGACCTGGCCGGGATCACGCAGATCCAGCAGGGAGATCTGAACCCCCTCCCCTGCTCCGGGATTGACGAAGCAGAGCAGGCGGCCGTCCGCCAGCGGCTGCATCCGCCGCGTCGCGGCGGGCAGCTCGGACGCGGCGCCGACCTTCGGCCGGTTCGGGTCGGACAGATCAAGCCAGTGGACGGTATTCTGGTCCTCCGCGGTGAAATACCAGCCGTATGCGCCGGAGAAGCGGCACCAGCTCAGATTGCTGCCTTCGGCGATCCCCTCCAGGCTTCCGAGCTCGCGGAAGTCTCTGTCCAGCGTGACCACGCGGGCGGACAGGCTCCGGCCGCCGGGTTCGCAGTTGCGGAAGCCCTTCGACTCGTCGGTATAGACCCGGCAGCGGAAGCTCGTCTGCGAGCAGGCGATGCGGAGCACGCCGTCATGGAGATCCATCCCGTCCGTGGCCAGCACGGCGCCGTCGATCAGGCAGGACGCGCCCGGCTCCATTGTTCCGTCCGGGCGGAGCTGGATCTGCCGCAGCTCGGTCTGCATCCGGTCCTCCTGATCCGACACCTGATAGACGCCCTCCGGCCGCGGCTCGGTGGCGCCGCAGCTCCAGACGGGTCTGGCCAGGAAGAGGCAGTCCTCCGCCGCGCAGAGCGAGAAGCCGGCGTCGGTGCTGCAGAGGATGTCTGTAAGGGTTCCGTCCGCCGCTGAAACGGAGGCGATCGTTGTGATTGCAGCACTCATCGGGTTGGGGCTGAGCCAGACCCGATCAGGCTCAGGGCGGGAGGTTTCCCCGTTCCGATGGATCTGCGGAAGAATGCCTTCCGCATCCTCCCCTTCTTCAATGGCCCAGAAATAGCGGGTAATCATCAGATAGAGCCTTCCGCCGATCATACGGGAGGTCTGATAGCTCCCGTCTATGCCGAGATCAGAGAGCAGAACCGGCTGTTCCCGGTCTGAGATGTCGAAGACACAGACGTGGGTCTGTGTGGAGGACGGCCCATCTCCGGCAGCTTCCGGTCCGGCGTGGACGTAAACCACCGCAGCGCGGTTTTCGTGGATGAAGACCTCCTGCGGCCAGTTCTGGCCGCCATCGTCAACGCTGTCAAGCGGGGTATCGGATAGAATCTCGCTCTGTGCCCCGGCAGCGCGCAGAATCCAGAGGCCGTAGTCGTCAATCTGGCAGATTGTCTCGCCGTCAGTCACCGCGGTCCCGCCGACCGCGACGCCCGGTTGGGCATGGACGGGGCTGATCTGTTCCACGCCGCCGTCGCCGATGGGTTCATCCCAGATATCCTCTCCGCCGCAGGCCTCCGTCTGATAGGCGAACATCCGGTCATACACACAGTCCGTCAGGGCGGACAGCAGCTCCTGGCCATCCTTCGCCCGGCGAAGCGCGGGCAGGGGCTCCCATTGGATTTCAGCAGGCTCCGGCGCTTCCGTCGGATCGGAGCCGGACGGAGCGGAAGTGTCGCTTTCCTGAGATGCCTGCGCCGTGGTCTGGGGCGCGGATTCCGTCGTTTCGGTCGTCTGCGTCTGCGCAGGGGTCGTGTCGGTGTGCGCCTTGGTTTTGGACGGCGTGCCGCAGCCGGACAACAGCAGCAGGACCAGCAGCAGCGCGAGCGCGGGTTTGATTTGTTTCATTTCCGGACCTCCTTCCGGCCGATGCAGTGCGGGCGGATGATCAGAAGCTTCTTCCGATAATGCAATTCCCCATGCAAGGCCGTCAGCTTTGCATGGGGAACCGTTTTCTTTGCGAATTAAGCCTCGGGGTTCTCGATCTCTTCTTCGATGGCCGCGGCCTGCTCCTCGACCGTGGGCTCCAGCAGCGCGCGGATGGACAGGGAGATGCGCTTCTTCTCGGCGTCCACATCGATGATCTTGGCGTCCACTTCCTGGCCGACCGTCAGCACGTCCTCGGGCTTGCCGATGCGGCGGTCCGCAATCTGGGAGATGTGAATCAGGCCGTCCACACCGGGAAGAATCTCGGCAAAGGCGCCGAAGGTCATCATCTTGACGATCTTGACCTTGGCCACATCACCGACCTGATACTTGGCCATAAACTGGTTCCACGGATTCATCTCTTCGGTCTTGTAGCCGAGGGAGATCTTCTTCTTCTCGGGATCGAGGGCAATGACGTAGACGTCAATGACGTCGCCGACCTTGACGACCTCAGCGGGATTCTTGATCCGGTTCCAGCTCAGCTCGGAAACATGGACCATGCCGTCCACGCCGCCGATATCGACAAACGCGCCGTAGGAAGTCAGGGACTTGACCGTGCCGGTGTACTTCTTGCCGACTTCGATCTCGGACCAGATCTTCTCCTGGGCAGCCTTGCGCTCCTCGTTGGCCACGGCACGGATGGAGCCGACCACACGGCCGCCGCGGCGCTCGCGGTTGACCTCGGTGATGCGGATCTTCACGGTCTTGCCCTTCATCTCTTCCAGGTTGCCGCCGCGGGCGACACCGGAAGCGGAGGCGGGGATAAAGACGCGGACGCCCTTGATGTTGGCGACCAGACCGCCCTTGTTGACCTCAGAAATCGTGCACTCGACAGGCGTCTTGCTGTCGGCGGCTTCCTGCAGCTCGTCCCACACGCGCATGCCGTCGAGCTTCTTGCGGCTGAGCTGAACGGTGCCCTCCTGGTCGTTGACGCGAACGACAAAGACCTTGATCTCGTCGCCGACGTGCAGAACGTCTGTGGGCTTCTCGTTGGGATCGCTGCTGACTTCGTCTACAGGAATGTAACCGGCGTGTTTGGTTCCCAGGTCAACCTGGACTTCGGTGGTGCCGATGGCAACGACTGTACCCGTGACCGTATCTCCTGTATTCAAAGTCTTGATACTCGCGTCAAGCATTGCCTCAAAGCTTTCCTCCGATGCAGTATCTGCTGGCTTAACCTCCTCCAGCTCGGCAGTCTCTGCCATTTTGTTTTCATCCATAGCTTGATTGACCTCCTTTATTATCCACGCAGGTGTTGACGCTCCTGCTGTGATGCCTATGGTGTGCGACCGGGAAAAATCGCAGTCCGAAAGCTCCGCCGCATGGTCGATGGCATAGACGCGCGGACAGCGGGCAGCACAAATCGCCGCAAGCTGCCGGGTGTTCGCGCTGGTTTTGTCTCCCACAACTATCATTGTGTCGCTGCGAGATGCCAAAAGCGCAGCCTCCGTCTGCCTGGTTTCAGTCGCTTTGCATATTGTATCAAAGATTTTCGCATTTGTACATAGTTTTTTTGAAATTTCGCGAAATTTTCGCCAAAGTTCCTTATTTGAGGTGGTCTGTGCCACCAGGGCGAGGGGAAGCGACGGCCGATCCGGCGCGGCAAGCAGCCAGGCCTCCCATTCTTCGGGGGTTTCGACAATCAGGGGATCCTGGCACCAGCCGGAAATCCCGATCACCTCCGGGTGATTCCGCGAGCCGAAGATCACCGGTCTGCGTCCGTCCGCCTCCGCCTGCCGGACCAGCTGATGAATGCGGTCGACAAAGGGGCAGGTGGCGTCGACGACCCGCACGCCGCCGGCTTTGAGCTGTTCATAGACATGCTTGCCGACGCCGTGGGCGCGAATGATCACGGTACTGCCCGCCGGCGCCTGATCCGGCGCGGCAATTTCCCGGACGCCCATTTCGGCGAAATGCTCGACCACATGGCGATTATGGACAATCGGGCCGAGGGTAAAGACGGCGCCGCCTTCCTGCGCGACCCGCTCGACGGTCTCGACCGCCCGCTGCACGCCGAAGCAGAAGCCTGCAGCGTCGGAAACAGTGATGTGATACATGGGGCCTCCTGTCGGTGGTGAGAATCGGGGGATCCGGTGTCAGACGCCGGAATCGGATAAGCAGTCAGCGCCAGAAATCATTTCTTCGCGCCGAGGGCGCGGATCTTTCCCATCAGCTCGGCTGTGCGGGCATCGAGCTCGGCGTTGTCAGGGCGGCGGGAGCTGAATTCCGGCTTCCAGGGCTCGCCGAAGATGATTTTGATCGGCTGGAAGGGCTTGCGGTCCGGGGTGATGAAGACCGGGACGATTGGCACGTCCGCCCGCTGGGCCAGCAGGACGGCGCCGGACTTAGGAACCACCGTCTTCCCGTGCTTGACCCGGGTGCCCTCCGGGAAGATCAGCAGCTTCTCGCCCAGCTTGAGCACGGACAGCGACTTCTTGATGGCCTTCAGATCGATCGCGTCCCGGTTGACGGGGAAGGCGCGGAAGGCCATCAGGAATTTGGAGATCCAGGGCTTTTTCTCAAAGAGCGTATTCTTCGCCATGGTCCAGGGCGGAACGCGCTCCCGCATCCCCAGAAAGACCCAGAGAGGATCGGCAAAGCCGCTGTGGTTGCCGCAGACGATGCAGGCCCCCTTCGGGAGGTTTTTCCGGCCCCGGAAGGTCGGCCAGTGATAAAAGCGGAGAACCAGCCACAGAAAGCCGTAGATCAGCGGATAGAAGATCCTGACCGCAAAGCCGCGGCCGGGCTCCGGCTTCTCCTTCTTGGGCGTTTCAGACTGGATTTGCGTCTCGCTCATGCCTCCGCCTTCTTTCGGATGATCGCCTTGATCTCGGCTACCACCTGATC
>CAMOLY010000022.1 GCA_946619065.1 uncultured Clostridia bacterium
ATCCGGACTTCGGGACCCAGTTTTCCACCTATGCCGTCCCGAAAATCGCGGGTGAGATCCGGCGTTTTCTGCGGGACGACGGAGCGGTCAAGGTCAGCCGGACGCTCAAGGAGCGGTCAGGGAAGATCGCCGCCGCGCGGCAGACGCTGATCGGCCGCTTGGGCAGAGAGCCGAGCCTGTCCGAGCTTTCCGATCTGCTGGGGCTGGAGCCGGAGGAGATCGCGGAGGCGGAAAACGCGTCTCTGGCGGTGGAGTCGATTCAGCAGGAGAGCGGGGAAACCGGTCTTGCGCTGGAGGACCTGCTCTCCGCTGCCCCGATGGAGGAGACGATCGTGGAGCGTCTGGATCTGCGCCGGGCGCTGGCGGAGCTTCCGGAGCGGGAGCGCAGGGTCATTTTGCTGCGCTACGACCACGGCCTGACGCAGGACCGGGCCGCAAAGCTGCTGGGTGTCTCCCAGGTGCAGGTCTCCCGGCTGGAAAAAAAGGCCCTGACAAAGCTGCGGACGCTGCTGTATCCCGAGCTCTGCGGGGATCCGCCCAAAGCCGGCACGCTGCGCTGAGTCAGAACATCATGGCCCGCGGCCGCTGCGCGCTGGGATTCCGGAAACGGATCTCCCCGTCCCGGCAGTCCAGCTCCGTGTAGACCGCTCCGCGCAGCAGCAGCTCGGCGAGGGGTCCCTCCACAAGCTCCTGAATGCGGTGCCGCACGCCCCGCGCCCCGGCGGGATCCCCGACGCCTGCCCGGGCGAGCAGGGCTGCGGGATTGCCCCGGACCGTGACACGGAGCCCCTGCCGTGCGGCCAGATCCAGAGCGGCGCGAAGCTGCCGCTCCGCGATTTCGGCCAGTACCGTCTCCCCCAGCGGACGAAGGCGGACGATCGCGTCCATCCGGCCCAACAGCTCCGGCGCAAACCGGCTTTCCAGCCTGCCGCGCGGATCCTCAGACCGCCCGAAGCCGGGCGAGGCCTTGCACCCGTCCTCTCCCGCGTTCGAGGTCATCACAACGAGGGTATTCCGGAAGTCGGCCGTTCTGCCCTGGCTGTCCGTGAGCCGCCCGTCCTCCAGAATCTGCAGCAGCAGAGCCAGGACCTCCCGGTTTGCCTTTTCCAGTTCGTCGAAGAGCACCAGACTGTACGGCTTTTCCCGGACCCGCTCGGTGAGCTCACCGCCCTCGCCGTGGCCCACATAGCCGGGCGGCGCGCCGATCAGCCGGGAGGCAGTGTGTTCCTGAGAAAACTCCGACATGTCCAGGCGGATCATCGCATCTGGACTGCCGTAGACTGCGGCGGCGAGAGCCTTGCAAAGGGCGGTCTTTCCCACGCCGCTGGGTCCGGTCAGCAAAATGGCTGCGGATGGGCGGCTCCCGTCGCAGAGCCCGGAGCGCCCGCGCCGCACCGCCGCGGCCAGCACACGGATGGCCGCATCCTGCCCGAGCACGGCCCGGGAGAGTACCGCCTCCAACCCGAGCAGGGCTGCGCGTTCGCCGTCGCACAGACGCTCGAGCGGGATCCCGGTTCGCCTGTGGACGGTTGCCGCCACCGCCTCCCGATCCACTGCGCCGCGCCGTCCGCCCAGGCTGACTGCGGCTGCGCTTTCGTCGATCAGATCGATCGAGACGTCCGGCTGGCTTTTCGTCGGCAGATAGCGTCCGCTCAGGTCGATTGCTGCCTCCAGCGCCTCCGGGAGAATCCGCACGCAGTGGTGCCGCTCGAGGGCGGAGCGAAGGCTCTGCAAAATGCACAGCGTCTGGGTCCGGTCTGTCGGCTCAATCCGGATCCTGCGAAACCTGCGGTCCAGCGCGGCGTCTCCGGCAACCCGTTTTCGGTATTCCTCATCTGTTGTCGCGCCGATGATCTGCACGCGGCCCCGGCCGAGCGCCGGCTTGAGGATATTCGCCGCGTCAATTGCGCCATCTGCGCCGCCCGCACCCATGATGGTGTGCATCTCGTCAATAAAGAGGATCACGTTTCCGTCCTGCTCTGCTTCCGCCAGCAGGGCGCGGACGCGCTCCTCAAATTCTCCGCGGTATTTTGTGCCGGCGACCAGCCCTGCCATATTCAGACTGTACAGCCGCTTGTTCCGCAGGCAGACCGGGACCTGTCCGCGCAAAAGCAGACCGGCGAAGGCCTCTACAATCGCGGTTTTGCCCACCCCGGGCGGTCCGACAAGGGCAGGACTGTTCTTCTGCCGCCTGCAAAGAATGTACAGAAGCTCCTGCAGCTCGGTCTCCCGGCAGAGCACCGGGTCCTTCGGCTCCCGCATCGGAACCGCAAACTGATCCAGAATTCGCATCGGTATCTCTCCTTCCGCATTTTCTGCGGAGATTGTCGCCCGCATTTCACCGCGGCATACCCAAAAGCCAAAAATTTTCAAATAATTCAGAATTAACCTATTGCATTTTTGCAAGTTTCTGTTATGATAAGTCTGCAGTAAGAAAGCAACCACCCAACATAAGGAGGAACAACTATGGCTTATACGATCAATGCGGAAGCTTGCCTGAAGTGCGGCACCTGTGCGGACACCTGCCCCCTCGGCATCATCACCGAAGCCGAAGAGAGCTATGTCATCGACGCGGATCAGTGCGTGGAGTGCGGCTCCTGCGCCGGTTCCTGCCCGGTCGAAGCGATCTCGATTAAGGAGTAATCCGAAACACAAAGGGGTCTGTGCCGTGGCACAGACCCCTTTCTTATCCTGCGGCGAAGCGCCGCGGCGAAAACTGCGCAAAGGCAGGCGATTGTGTGAATCCGGAGTTCTTTCGCGGAAACCTGATATTTCTGCAGTCCGACCGTCTGTTCCGTCTCGGAACCGATGCGATGGTGCTGGCCGATTTTGCGCAGATTCCCTCCGGCGCGGCGGTCTGCGACCTCTGCGCGGGGACCGGCGCGGTCGGCCTGCTTCTGCTGGCAGCGGACCCCGCCCGGTCCGTGACCGCGGTGGAGCTCCAGGCGGAGGCCTGCGCCGTGATGGAGCGGACCGCCGCTGAAAACGATCTCGGAGATTCGTTCCGGATCGTCTGCGCCGATCTGCGGGAATACCGGTCGGCCCTGCCCCACGGCGCGTTCCGCCATGTGGTCTGCAACCCGCCCTATGATCCCGTCGCCGCCGGCTTTGCGCCGGAAAACCGGGCTGTGGCCATTGCCCGCACGGAGCTGTGCTGCACGCTGGATGATGCGGCCTCTGCCGCGGCCTGGCTCCTGACCACCGGCGGCAGCCTGGATCTGGTCTACCGACCGGAGCGCCTGACCGATCTGCTCTGCGTCCTGCGGGCGCGGAAGCTGGAGCCGAAACGGCTGCGCTTTGTCCGCCACAGCCCCGGCAAAGCCCCGTCCCTTGTCCTGGTCCGCGCGGTCTCCGGCGGGAAACCCGGCCTGCGGGTGGAGCCGGAGCTGGTCCTGCACGGGGCGGACGGGAGCGAAACCGAAGCATACCGAAGAATCTATCACCTGGATTCCGCGTCGGAATCCTGAAAGGAATCAACTATGTCCGGAATCCTGTACCTGGTCCCCACGCCCATCGGCAATCTGGGGGACATTTCCAGGCGCGCCGCCGAGACGCTGGCAGCCGTGGACTTTATTGCCGCCGAGGATACCCGCGTCTCCGTGAAGCTCCTCAACCATTTGGACGTCAAAAAGCCGCTGGTCAGCTACCATGAGCACAACCAGCGGGAGAGCGGGCCGAAGATTGTGGAGCGTCTGCTGGCGGGGGAGAGCTGCGCCCTGGTCACTGACGCCGGCAGCCCGGCGATCTCCGACCCCGGGGAGGGCCTGGTCCGGCTCTGCGCCGAGGCGGGCGTCCCGGTCTGCGCAATTCCCGGCCCCTGCGCCGCCATCACAGCGCTGAGCGTTTCCGGCCTGCCCACCGGCCGTTTCGCCTTCGAGGGCTTTCTGCCCGCCCAGAAAAAAGAGCGCCGCCAGCGGCTGGAAGCGCTGGCGGGGGAGGAACGCACGATGATCTTCTATGAGGCGCCCCATCATCTGCGCCAGACCCTGGCGGATCTGGCCTCGGCCTTCGGTGGGGCTCGGAAAATCTCTCTTTGCCGGGAGCTGACAAAGCTGCATGAGGAAATTGCCCGGATGACGCTGGCGGAGGCGGTCTCCCACTACGCGGAAACCGAGCCCCGGGGAGAATACGTCCTCATCGTTGCCGGCGCGGAGGAGCGGACCGAGCCTGTCAGCCTTGAAGACGGGGTGGCCCGCACCCGCGCGCTGATGGAATCCGGCCTGCGGGTCAAGGACGCCGCCAAACAGGCGGCGGAGGAGACCGGCATCCCCAAAAACAAGCTCTACGCCGCGGTGATTTCCGAAGAATGATGACTGGGGCGTCGAGGCTTTTGCCTCGACGCCCCAAAACTTACCGATCCTGCACCTGCAGGATATAGCCCTTCAGATACCAGCTCTGCTCGGCGTTGAGGGCGGCGGGGTGATCCCGCGCCTGCATCAGCGTCTCGATCAGGCGGACGGTCCGTCCGCAGTCGGCTGCGGCGTCGCGGAGCATCCCCAGGAACAGCTCCGGCGTCATAAACTGGCTGCAGGAGCAGCTCACCAAAAAGCCGCCGTCCTCTGCCAGCTTCATACAGCGCAGATTCAGCTCCTTGTAGCCCCGGTAGGCGGCTTCAAGGGCTTTTTTATTCTTGGCGAAGGCGGGCGGGTCGCAGATGACGAGCCCGAACTTTTTTCCCTGGTCCGCGTATTCCTTGACCAGGTCGAAGACGTTCGCTTCCGTCGTCGTGATGCGGCCGGAGACGCCGTTCAGCTCCGCGTTCTGCCGGAGCATGTCCAGGGCCTCCGCGGAGACGTCCACGGCCTCGACGGAGTCTGCCCCGTAGAGGGCCGCATGGATCGCGAAGCCGCCGGTGTGAGAGCAGAGATCGAGAACGGTCCTGCCCGCGCAATAGGGCCGGATGCGGCCCCGGTTCTCCTGCTGGTCCAGGAAGTGGCCGGTTTTCTGCCCGTGGGGGATGTCCACCAGCATCCGCGCCTCGTGCTCCAGGATCTCCACCCGTTCCGGGACGGAGCCCAGGACGCAGCCGGTGATCTGCGGCAGCCCCTCCTTCTCGCGGACCGGCACGTCGTCCCGCTCATAGATCCCCTTCGGGGCAAAGATCGCGGCGAGGCAGTCGATCACGGTCTGCTTCCAGCGCTCCATGCCGAGACTGACGATCTGGAAGGAGAGATAGTCCCCGAATTTGTCCACGGTCAGCCCCGGCAGACCGTCGGAATCCCCGAAGACGACGCGGCAGGCGTTGGAAAAGCTGAGCCCCTTCCGATATTCCCAGGCCCGCTGGATCCTTCTGCGGAAGAAGGCCGCGTCGATCACCTCGTCCGGGTCGCGGCTGAGCAGGCGCACGGTGATCCGGGAGGCCCCGTTGAAAAAGCCCCAGGCGAGGAAGCGCTCCCGGCTGTCGATCACCCGGACGACGTCACCGTCCTTGCAGACCTCGTCCACCCAGTCGATCTCGTTGTCAAAGATCCACAGGCTGCCGTTCCGGATATCCTGCTCCTCGCCTTTGCGAAGGCAGACCTGTCCGTTTTCCATCAGCCTTCCCCGTTCCGGGTGACGATGAAGTGCCAGGCGTCCCGGCACATGTCGTCCACGGTCTTCTCGGCGGCCCAATGCAGCTCCGCGTGAGCCCGGGTGGGGTTGGCGAAAACCTCCGCCAGATCACCGTCCCGGCGTGAGCCGATCACATAGTTGACGGGGACGTTGTTGACCTTCTGGAAGGAATGGACCAGCTCCAGCACGGAGACGCCGTCGCCGGTGCCCAGGTTGAAGGCCTCGGCGCCGGGGTGATCCTTCGCGTATTCCAGCGCGGAGAGATGTCCCTTCGCCAGATCCACCACGTGCAGATAGTCCCGCAGGCAGGTGCCGTCCCGGGTGGGATAGTCGTCTCCGAAGATCGTGAGCTTGGGCAGCTGTCCGGCGGCAACCCGGGCCACATAGGGCATCAGGTTGTTGGGGATGCCGTTCGGATCGTCTCCCAGCAGGCCGGATTCGTGGGCGCCGATCGGATTGAAGTACCGCAGCAGCACCGCGGAGAAGCCCGGATTGGCGGCGCAGTAGTCCCGCAGGATCTGCTCGATCATCACCTTGGTCCAGCCGTAGGGGTTGGTGGCGGAGGTGTCCATGTCTTCGGTGTAGGGGCACTTGTTTTTGGGTCCGTAGACCGTGGCCGAGGAGGAGAAGACAATCTTTTTGCATCCGTGCCGCTCCATGGTCTCCAGCAGGGTCAGGGTGGTGTCCAGATTGTTGCGATAGTAGCGCAGGGGGATCCGGACGCTCTCGCCCACCGCCTTGAGCCCGGCGAAGTGGATCACCGCGTCGATCTGGTTTTCCGCGAAGACCTGCTCCAGCGCTTCGCCGTCGGCCACGTCGATGGGGTAGACCTTGGGCATTTTACCGGTGATCCGGGCAATCCGCTCCGGCACGTCCCGGCTGGCGTTGAAAAAGTTGTCGGCGATGATCACGTCATAGCCCGCGTTCAAAAGTTCCACACAGGTGTGGGAGCCGATGTATCCGGCTCCTCCGGTGACTAAAATCTGCATATTGCTCCCTCCGGTTTCTTGTTGTGCTCAAAGTGTATCACAAAGCGCTCGAAAACGCAAGGTGTACGGCAGAAATATCCCGCGAACCGAAGAAAAAAAGCAAAAAAGCAGTTGACAAACCGTCCGCTTTCCGTTAGAATAATACGGCTTGCAAATAAGCAACAATCCCCTTGCCGCCGAGGGATTCGGCGGCCGAAAGACCAAAAGGAGGTGCAACAAAACATGGCAAAGATTTCCGCCAAGTACGAGGTTCTCTACATCATCGATCCCGACCTGGGTGAAGAGGGTATTGCAGCGCTCGTAGAAAAGTTCAAGGCATTGGTGGAGGCTGAGGGCACTCTGACGAACCTGGAAGAGCAGGGTAAGCGCCGTCTGGCTTATCTGATCAACGACAAGCCCGAAGGTTACTACGTTCTGATGAACTTCGAGAGCAATCCCGCGCTTCCCGCCGAACTCGACCGCGTGTTCAAGATCACCGAAGGCATCATGCGTTCTCTGATCACCGTCGTGGAGGAGTAAGCATGCTGAACCACATTGTCATTATGGGCCGTCTGACCAGGGACCCGGAGCTGCGCCACACGGCGTCCGGCGTCGCGGTTGCGAGCTTTACGCTCGCGGTTGACCGCGATTTCGGCAACCGGGAGACCGGCGAGAAGGAAACCGACTTCATCGACGTCGTCGCATGGCGGCAGACCGGTGAATTCGTCAGCAAGTACTTCGCGAAGGGCCGCATGGCAGTTGTTTCCGGCAGACTTCAGATCCGCAGCTGGACCGACAAGGAAGGCGGCAAGCGCCGCAGCGCCGAGGTTGTGGCTGACAACGTCTATTTCGGAGAATCCAAGCGGGACTCCGAGGGCGGCAGCTACAACGGCAGCAGCTACGCCGGCAATTCCTACCGCTCCAGCGAGTCCGCTCCCGCGCCCAGCAACAGCGGCTATGCCGCACCGGCCGCTCCTGCCGTCTCCGACTTCGCCATGCTCGAAGACGACGACAGCGAGCTGCCCTTCTGAACAAATTGAATTTTTCTACCAGACTGAAAGAAGGAGGATCCCGAAATGCCTAACGATCCCAGAGTAAGGCCGCACAAGCGCAAGAAGGTTTGCCAGTTCTGCGTGGACAAGGCCACCGGCATCGATTATAAGGACGTCGCGAAGCTTCGCCGCTTCATTTCCGAGCGCGGCAAGATTCTGCCCCGCCGCACCACCGGCACCTGTGCTGCGCATCAGCGTCAGCTCACCGTGGCCATCAAGCGCGCCCGTCAGATCGCTCTGCTGCCCTACGTGGAAGACTGATTGCCAGAAGAACGCCACCCGCCGAAGCGGGTGGCGTTTTTGCGCGACAGAGAACTGCTGATCGGTGTATCAGCAGATAATAGAAGTGAAAGAGCGAAAGCGTGAAAGAACGAGACGGCGTCCGTTCGGAACAATCCCATCATGATTTCACTGGTTCACTTTTTCATTTTTCACAAATGTTTTCTCGTCTGTCCCCGGATGCGAAAAAGCTCAGATCGTTCCGGTGACCGTGACGGTGGTCTCCCCGGGTGCAATCTGCCATTCGCCGGTTACGGTGCTCTGGGAGAAGGTGGCAGCCGGGACGGTGATCTGTCCGGCCGCGGTGGCGAAGACGCCGGTGGACGGATCATAGGTGTAACCGGTTCTGGGCACCATCGGCGCACCGTCCATTGTCACGGTCAGGTCCTTCAAAATCGGGTCGAAGGTGTCGCTGATTACGAGGTTTTCGTCTGCTCCGGCTTCGGTATTGCCGCTGTTGCGGATGACGAAGGTATAGGTCAGCCGGCCGTTCTCCTCGACGGTTGCCGGAGAGAGGCTCTTGCTGATGCTGAGATCGGCCTGGTTTGCCGCGGTGATCACGGCCTGGGCGGTCAGCGGCGTGCCGATTCCGTCTCCGGTGACGGTGACGGTGTTGGTGATTTCACTGCCTGCGGCGAGGGGGGCGGCAGCGGTGGTCTCCGCCTCATAAATCACGATTGCGTTTCCGCCGGCGGGAACACTGATGCCGGTGATGACCAGCGGTGGGCCCGCCGTGGCGGCGGGATCGGCCTGCCGGGTACCGTTGATGAACCACGCCGCGGAGCCTTCGGTGTAGCGCAGGGGATACAGGGTCTGGCCCGCTGCCGTGTAGGCGCCCAGATCATCGCTCAGCGTCAGATTGTCAAAGCAGGTGCTCCCGGCATTGACGATGCTCACCACATAGGTCACGGAATCGTTGGCCGTGTAGCTGTCCACGACCGCGGTCTTCGTGACGGTCAGGGGCGAGACCAGCTGACCTGTGACCACGTTGGAAGCCACGCTGCCGCCATTGTAGGAAAGAATCGCCTGGTTGGTAAAGCTTGCCATTTTCATACCTCCTTTTCCTGTGCGGTTCTCCGCACGACATATCCTATGCGGACCGGGGCGAAAAGGGGAGACTTTCGTCGAAAAAATACTTGACAAGGCCGCCAAACCTGCTATAATATGCACAAGTTCAGATTGCTCTTGAGGGAGTAGTGCCGCGGAGAAGATCCGCGGAGGCGCGCACGTCATCCCGCGGATTTCCGCCGTGGCGCCTTGAAACGCGAGACTCATGTTCGGGCCATGCCCGCGCATGGGTTTTTTTGTAGACGAATGTGCCGAAATCAAAAAGGAGGGATTTCCATGTTCCAGTTAGTCATTGCCGTTGCCGCCCTGATTGTCGGTCTGTTGTTCCGGGCAAATCTCAAGGAAAAAGGAAAGAAGACCCAGGCAAACCTGATCATTGTCGGAGCGGGCATTGTCTGTGCCGCACTGATCGCCCTGTCCTGCACCGTGACGGTTCCCACCGGACATACCGGTGTGGTGACCACGTTCGGCCGCGTGGAGGACACCACGCTGGACTCCGGCGTCCACTTCAAGCTCCCCTGGCAGCAGGTGGTCAAAATGGACAACCGGATCCAGAAAAACACGGTGGAGCTGCCCTGCTTCTCCTCCGATATTCAGGAAGTGAATCTGGTCTACACAATCAACTACCAGATCAAGAAATCCGACGCGCAGACCATCTACCGCACGATCGGCGAGAGCTACTACCAGACGGTAATCGAGCCCTGCATCACGGAGTCCGTCAAGGTCGTCACAGCCCGCTACAACGCGGAGGACCTGGTGGGCCGCCGCGACGAGCTGGCCACCGCGATTGAGGGAGATCTGACGCAGAAGCTGCTCACCTACAACATCGAGGTCATCAGCACCTCGATTGAAAACCTGGATTTCACCGACGCCTTCACCGACGCGGTCGAGGCCAAGCAGGTTGCGCAGCAGAACAAGCTGCGGGCGCAGACGGAGGCGGACCAGAAGATCGTCGAGGCCAAGGCTGCCGCCGAGGTCAAAAAGGTCAACGCTGACGCGGCGGCCTACGAGCTGTTGGCGGAAGCCAGAGCCAAGGCGGAGGCCAACAAGGAGCTCTCCGCTTCCCTGACCGACGAGCTGATTCGCTACACCTATGTCCAGACCTGGAACGGCAAGCTTCCCACCGTGATGACCGGAGACGGCAGCTCCATGGTCCCGGTGCTGGATGTCAACGAAGTGCTGGAGACCGAAGCACCTGAGAACTGAGCATATCCGCCCCGGCACGTCCGGGGCGGAAAACCACTGATACCGAGGATACCTGATTATGCCTGATTTTTCCAAGTTTCTCCTGCTTGCGGACTTTGACCGCACCCTGACCGATACGGAGAGCCGCATCCCCGCCCGCAACGTGGAGGCCATCCGCGCCTTCGAGGCGCAGGGCGGCGCCTTTACCGTCGCCACCGGGCGGAGCGCTCCGATGTTCCGCGCGCGGGAATCCCTGATCCCCTATAACGTCCCCCTGATCCTCTACAACGGCGGCGCCTGTTATGATTTCAGAACAGGCGAGCTTTCAGAAGCCGCCTGGATTGAGGAGGGACCGGCCCTGCTGGAATATCTCTCCCGGGAGTTTCCGGATCTCAATCTGGAGGTGCAGGGGGAGAAGTACCACTACCTGTTCGGCGAGCTGCCGCTGCGCGACGCCTTCTACCGCCGCGCGGAGACGGACATTGCCCATGTCACGCTGGAGACGATCCCATATCCGATTCTGAAGGCGTCTCTGCTCGGCACCTACTTTGATGACTCCGTCCCGCAGTTTTTCACAATCTGCCCGCCGGAGGAGGTCGCCCGCTTCGACTTCGTGCAGGCGAAAATTGAAGCAGACTGGCCCGAGCTGGTGGTGGACCGTGCCGCGCCGCGGATCCTGGACATCCAGGGGCCAGGCGTCAACAAGGGCCGTGCAGCCAGAGCCATGGCAAACCGCCTGGGCCGCGCCCTGGTCTGCGTCGGAGACGCGAGAAACGATCTGTCCATGCTGCTGGAGGCCGACCTGGCCTTTGCTCCCGCCGACTGCGAGCAGGCGGTCCGCGACGCCGGTGTTCGCCTGGTCTGCCCCTGCGGGGACGGCGCGGTCGCGGACGTGATCGACGCCCTTGCGCGCATGTGCGCAGCGGATTGAACGAAACAAAACCAACGCGCCCGGATTTCCAGACGGAAATCCGGGCGCGTTCATCGCAATTGCTCTGTAATCAGCCCTCAGCCGGAGCCTCGGTGGTGCCGGCGGTTTCGGAACCGGCTTCGGATGCAGGTTCGGTTCCGGTCTCAGTAGCGGCCTCAGAACCGGTCTCGGTGGCAGGCTCAGAACCGGTCTCAGTGGCAGGCTCAGAACCGGACTCGACGATCGCAGCAGTCGTTGTGGGGGTGGTATCCGCAGCGGCGCTCTTCTTATCCTTCGGCGCGCTGGCGGAGGCGCTGACGAGGATCACAGCCAGAAGGCTCAGAACCACGAAGGCCAGGCCGACCCACTTGGTCAGGCGGGCGAGTTTCGCGTCCAGGGTCTTGCTGCCGCCCTTGGCCATATAGGAACCGGACGAGCCGGCGATCGCACCGGACAGACCGGCGGACTTGCCGGACTGGAACATGACAATCACAGTCAGAAGAATCGCGGAGATGATATCGAGAATAATCACGATTGTTTTTGCAGCTTCCATTCTATCCTCCCAAAATGCCGTAGTTCACGGCACACGGCAGCCGGAATTCTCTTAACATAGCAAGGTGTATCATAGCACAATCGGTCGGAGATTGCAAGTGTTTTTTTTAGTTTTTTCCGGGCCAGTTTCCGGTTGCGGCGCAGGTCAGATAGGCGTTGATAAAGCCGTCCAGGTCTCCGTCCATCACGCCGTTGATGTTGGTGTTTTCATAGCCGGTGCGGGCGTCCTTGACCAGCGTATAGGGCATGAACACATAGTTCCGAATCTGGGAGCCCCACTCGATCTTCTGCTGGACGCCCTTGATGTCGGAGATCTTTTCAAAATGCTCGCGTTCCTTGATCTCCACGAGCTTCGAGCGCAGCATCCGCATACAGGTCTCGCGGTTCTGGAACTGGGACCGCTCCTCCTGGCAGGCAACCACGATGCCGGTGGGCTTGTGGATCAGTCGGACCGCAGAGGAGGTCTTATTGATGTGCTGGCCGCCGGCGCCGGAGGAGCGGTAGACCTGCATTTCCACGTCCTCGGGGCGGATCTCCACGTCCACGTCGTCGGTGATCTCGGGGATGACTTCGACGGCGGAGAAGGAGGTGTGGCGTCTGGCGTTGGCGTCGAAGGGGGAGATGCGGA
>CAMOLY010000023.1 GCA_946619065.1 uncultured Clostridia bacterium
ATCGGCGCAAGTGAGCTGACCCGTCCCTACACGATCTCCTCCGCCCCCTGCGACGCCCTCGGAGCAGACGGCTATGTGGAGATCACGATCCGCCGCAACCGCTCCTATCTGGTGCCGGACTGGTTCTTTGAGAACGTCCGGGTCGGTACGGTTCTGAACGCCGACCTGCCCTACGGCACCTTCTACTATGAACCCCTGCGCGACAGCAAGAACCTTGTGGCCCTTGCCGGCGGCTCCGGCATCACCCCGTTTTATTCGATGGCGCGGGAGATTGCCTATGGCAAGATGAAGGGCGTCCGCCTGACCGTTCTCTACGGCTCGGTCCACCACAGCGACATCGTTCTCGGCGAGGAGCTTGCCAAGGTCGCGGCGGACTGCCCGGATGTGAAGATCGTCCACATCCTTTCCGGCGACGACGAATGGCAAGGGGAAAAGGGCTTCCTGACCAAGGAAATCATCGCCAAATACATGGGCGAGGACCCGACTCTGATGTTCTGCGGCCCGCTGCCCATGTACGAGCTGGTCAGACAGGCTGCGGCCGACCTGGGCATCACCTGCCGCCGCTTCCGCCATGACGTGGTCGGCCAGCCCGCCGACCCGACGAAGCTCCCCGGCTACCCGGCGGAGAACCGGGACCGGATCTGGAAGATGACCGTCCGGCGCGGCATCGCGGAGGACGTCATTGACGCGCGGGGCGACGAGCCCGTCGCGGTCGCTCTGGAGCGGGCCGGCATCCCGGTGGACACCCACTGCCGCTGCGGCGAGTGCGGCTACTGCCGGACCCAGCTGGTCGCGGGCACGATCTTCGTCTCCCCGCTGGGCGACGGCCGCCGCGAGATGGATAAGCAGATGGGCTGGTTCCACGCCTGCGCCGCCTATCCCACCAGCGACCTGACCGTTCACATCCCGATTCTGTAACGCAAAGGAGGACCGGACGATGACTTTTCCCGAACACTTCCTCTGGGGCACCGCCACTGCGGCTGCCCAGATTGAGGGCGGCTGGCTGGACGACGGCAAAACGCCTTCCATCTGGGATCTTGCCACCAAGAAACAGATCAAGACAGGCGAGAACAACCACGTCGCCTGCGACCACTACCACCGCTGGGCGGAGGACGTGGAGCTGATGGCCTCCCTGGGGGTCAACTCCTACCGCTTTTCCATCAGCTGGTCCCGCGTCGAGCCCGAAAAGGGCAGGTTCAACCCCAAGGGTCTGGCCTTCTATCTGCGCCTGGTCCGGGCCCTGAAGAAGAAGGGCATTGAGCCGCTGGTCACGCTCTACCACTGGGATCTGCCCCAATGGGCGCAGGCGGAGGGCGGCTGGAAGAATCCGGAGATCGTCCGCCTCTTTGCCCGCTACGCCCGCGTCGTGGTCGAGGCCCTGTCCGAGGACGTCCGCTACTGGATTCCCCTCAACGAGCCCCAGTGCTTTGTTATGATCGGCCACATCTTCGGCACCCACGCGCCCTTCCATAAGGACGTTCCCGCCCTGCGCACCCTGATCCGCCACGCCCTGCTGGCCCACGGCGAGGCCGTGAAGGTCATCCGCAAATACGCGAAGACCGCGCCGGTCGTCGGCACCGCGATGGCGACCTGCGTCGCCCTGCCCCTGTCCACCAAGCCGGAGGACGTTGAGAAGGCCAAATGGTATTCCTTCAACTACCTGCCGGGCGAGCTGAACAACTCGGTCTGGTCCGATCCGATTTATCTCGGCAAGGCCACCCATCTGATGAAGGGCAAGCTGTCCGAAGCCGATCTGGAAATCATCTCCCAGCCCCTGGACTTCATCGGCCTCAACGTCTACCAGCCGATCAACGACAACATTGCGGACCCGAAGTACCGCTTCCCGAAGACCGAGCCGCGCAACGTCATGGGCTGGGTCGTACATCCTGAGTGCCTCTACTGGTCCCTGCGCTTCTTCCACGAGCGCTATCCCGGCCTTCCCCTGATGGTGACCGAAAACGGCGCCGCCGTTGTGGATACGGTCAGCGAGGACGGCGAGATCCACGACCCCGAGCGGACCGAGACGATCCGCGGCTTCCTGGGCGCAGTCAAAAACGCGCTGGACGAGGGGATCCCGGTCATCGGCTACCAGGTCTGGTCTCTGATGGACAACTTTGAGTGGGCCGAGGGCACCCGCCCCCGCTTCGGCCTGATCTACACGGATTACGAAACGCAAAAGCGCATCGTCAAGGATTCCGGCCGGTTCTACTGTTCTGTCATCGAGACGAACGGCGCGGATCTGTAGCGGCCGGACCGAAGGGCGCAGCTGCGACAGAATCGAGGGAACAAGATGGCGAAGCTCTACTTCAAATACGGCGCGATGGGTTCCTCCAAGACGGCCCAGGCGCTGATCACCAAGTACAACTACGAAGAAAACGATATGACGGTGTGGCTGGTCAAGCCCGCCACCGATGACCGGGACGGCCCCAGCGTGGTCCGTTCCCGCATCGGCCTCAAGGCGGACGCCGAGAGCGTCGGCGCAGCGGCGGATCTGTATCAGCTCTTTCTGGCGCGCAGGACCGACGTTGTGATCGTCGACGAGTGCCAGTTCCTCCAGCCGGAGCAGATCGACCAGCTCCGCCGCATTGTGGACGAGCTGGAGATTCCGGTGCTCTGCTTCGGCCTGCGGACCGACTTCCAGACGAAGCTCTTCCCCGGCAGCCAGCGGCTCTTCGAGCTGGCGGACAGCATCCAGGAGATCAAGACGATCTGCGACTGCGGCGCCAAGGCTACGGTCAATGCCCGCGTGGTGGACGGCTTCGTTGTCACCGAGGGCGCGCAGGTTCTGATCGGCGGCAACGAGAGCTACATTGCCATGTGCCACCGCTGCTACACCCGCGCGATCCGGGAGCACCGCAAAATCCGGCTCCACGGCTCCAACTGACTGAATACGGAAAGGAGAAGCAGGAAATGAATTACCCGACACCCCATATCAACGCCAGGCCGGAGGATTTCGGGCAGACGGTTCTGATGCCCGGCGATCCGCTCCGCTCGAAATACATTGCCGAGCACTTTCTGGAGGACCCTGTGCTGGTCAACAACGTCCGCAACGTCCAGGGCTACACCGGCCGGTACAAGGGCGTCCGCGTCTCTGTGATGGCCTCCGGCATGGGCATGCCGTCGATGGGCATCTACTCCCGCGAGCTCTACGAGGGCTTCGGCGTCCGCAACATCCTGCGCATCGGCTCGGCCGGCGCGATGCAGCCCGAGATCCGTGTCAAGGACCTGGTCCTGGGCATGGGCGTGAGCATGGACTCCAACTTCCAGGCCCAGTTCCACCTGGCCGGTACCTTCTCTCCGATCTGCTCGTTCGAGATGCTCCGCGCCTGCTCCACCGCTGCGGAGGAGCTCGGCGCGCCGTACCATGTGGGAAACATTCTGTCCTCCGACTTCTTCTATGACGATGAAGACGGCATCCCCGAAGCGCTGATCGCCAAAAAGAACTGGATGAAGATGGGCATCATGGCGGTCGAAATGGAGTCCGCCGCCCTCTATCTCAACGCCGCCCGCTTCCGCAAAAACGCCCTGTGCGTCTGCACGATCTCCGACCATCTGCTGACCGGCGAATCCCTCTCCGCCCAGGAGCGCGAGACCGGCTTCGCCCAGATGATGCAGGTCGCCCTGGAGACCGCCGTCAAGCTGGAAAAGTGAAGAATTAGGCAATCGTTGAATAGACAATAGGGAATAGGAAAGCGGAATGGTTCATCTCCTATTGCCTATTGCCTGGTGCCTATTGCCTCATAGAAAGGACCAACCATGAAACGTATCTTCCTGTTTGTCCTGGACTCCTGCGGCGCGGGGGAGGCCCCGGACGCCGCGAAGTTCGGCGATTTCAATGTCAACACCCTGCGCGCCTGCGCCACGTCGGACCGGCTGAACATTCCGAATCTCCGCGCCGCCGGCCTCGGCAACATCGACGGCCTGGACTTTCTCGGCCCGGTGCCGCACCCGACCGGCGCCTTCTGCAGGCTGCAGGAGGCCTCCGCCGGCAAGGACACCACGATCGGCCATTGGGAGATCGCCGGCGTCGTCTCGCCCGAGCCCCTGCCCACCTATCCGAACGGCTTCCCGGAGGAGGTTCTTCAGCCCTTCCGCCAGGCGACCGGCCGCGGGGTGCTGGCCAACGCGCCCTGGTCCGGGACCGAGGTCATCAACGTCTACGGCGACGAGCACGTCCGGACCGGCGATCTGATCGTCTACACCTCTGCCGACTCCGTCTTCCAGATTGCGGCACACGAGGATGTGGTCCCGCCCGAGCAGCTCTACGAGTACTGCCGCATGGCCCGCCGGATTCTGCGGGGCAAGCACGGCGTGGGCCGTGTCATCGCCCGCCCCTTCGTCGGAAGCGGAAACGGCAGCTACACCCGCACCTCGAACCGCCACGACTTCTCCCTGGAGCCGCCCCGAAAGACAATGCTTGACGCGTTTAAAGACGCCGGCCTGGATTCCATCGCGGTCGGCAAGATTTTCGACATCTTTGCCGGCGTCGGCATCACGGAGCATGTCTACACAAAGGGCAACACCGACGGCATGGCAAAGACCCTGGCCTATGCCCAGCGGGATTTCCGCGGCCTCTGCTTTATCAATCTGGTGGACTTCGACATGCTCTACGGCCACCGCCGCGATATCGACGGCTACGCCGCCGCGTTGACCGAGTTTGACGCCTGGCTTCCGAAGTTTATGGACCGCATCGGCCCGGACGATCTGGTCATGATCACCGCAGACCACGGCTGCGACCCGGCCTACACCGCCACGACCGACCATACCCGGGAATACGTCCCCTGGCTGATCCTCGGTCCGCAGGTCCGCCCGGTGAACCTGGGCACGCAGTTCTGCTTTGCCGATCTCGCGGCTACCGTCTGCGACGTCTTCGGTCTCCCGCTGGAGACCGAGGGCACGAGCTTCAAGGAGGAAATCCTGGGATGATGAAACCTGAAGAACTTGTAGCCCTTGCCAAAGAGGCCCGGGCCAGGGCTTATGTGCCCTACTCCGGCTTCTCTGTGGGCGCTGCCCTGCTGTGCAAGGACGGGAAAATCTATCAGGGCTGCAACATCGAGAACGCAGCCTTCGGCCCGACGGTCTGCGCCGAGCGTACCGCGTTTTTCAAAGCGGTCTATGACGGCGAGCGCGAATTCGAGGCGATTGCCGTCGTCGGCGGCAGAGCCGGGGAGGAGATCACTGGCCTGTTTCCGCCCTGCGGCGTATGCCGGCAGGTCATGCGGGAATTCTGCGGCCTGGATTTCAGGCTCTACCTGGGCCGCGAGGACGGCCGCTGGGAGGAGCGGACCCTCGGAGAAATGCTTCCGATGAGCTTTTCTCCGGCTGATTTGAGATAGATCACGGGTTTTCTGATTAAAACTGCAAGAATTACTTGATTTTTTGCTCTGATTGTGTAATAATGGAAACGTTGGTTAGGCGCAGTCTGTCTGCGTCGATCATAATACATGAAAAATGGAGGATACAAACAAATGAAGAAAATTGTTGCGCTTGTCCTTGTTCTTACGCTTGTTGCCGCTCTGTTTGTCGGCTGCGCGAAGAAGAAGGACACTGCCAGCGATGCCAAGACCGCTGACAGCATTCCCGACACCATGACCTCTGAAGACGGCAAGTACGAGATCGCTTTCGTCACCGACGTGGGCCAGCTGAAGGACAAGTCCTTCAACCAGGGCACCTACGACGGCGTCAAGCTGTTTGCCAACGAGAACGGCAAGTCCTACAAGTACTATCAGCCCGCCAACAGCTCCAACGCGACCGACGACGACCGCTTCAACGCGATGAAGGACGCTGCCGACAACGGCGCGAAGGTCATTGTCTGCGCCGGCTTCATGCAGGCCACCGCTCTGGAGAAGGCTGCCAACGCTTACCCCGACGTCAAGTTCGTCTTCATCGACGGCTGGCAGATTGATACCCCGAGCAAGAACATCGCTTCCATCGCGTTCCAGGAAGAGCAGTGCGGCTATCTGGCCGGCTATGCTGCTGTCATGGAAGGCTACACCAAGCTCGGCTTCTGCGGCGGCGGCGGCGGTGAGAACCCCGCTGTCAACCGTTACGGCTGGGGCTACGTGCAGGGCGCCAATGACGCTGCTGCCAAGAAGGGCGCTAAGGTCGAGATGAACTACACCTTCCTGTACGGCGCGAACTTCGCTCCTTCCGCTGATCTGCAGACCCTGGCTTCCGGCTGGTACAGCAACGGCACCGAGGTCATCTTCTCCTGCGGCGGCTCCATCTTCGAATCCATCACCGCTGCTGCTTCCGCGAACGACGCGAAGGTCATCGGCGTTGACGTCGACCAGAGCTCTGCCTCCAAGACCGTTATCACCTCTGCTCTGAAGGGCATTGGCGAAGCTGCGCAGCTCGCCCTCAAGGCTGCTTACGCTGTCGACGGCGGCGACTGGTCCAAGTGGGGCGGCGTCTGCACCATCCTCGGCGCCAAGGAAGAGGCTGTTGGTCTGCCCATCGCCACCTGGTCCCTGAAGAACTGGACTGTTGACGAGTACAAGGCTATGCTCAACGACATCGTGACCGGCAAGATCACCGTTGACAACGATCCTTCCAAGGTTGGCAACCTCGAGAACGTCACTCTGAATATTGTTGAGTAATACTCCCTGATTACCTGCAGGGGAGAGGCTTCGCGCCTCTCCTCTGTTTTATTTCGTTTAAAGTTTTTTAACAACTATCTTGCATTTTCGCGCTTCCACTGCTATAATAAATTCAAGCTGCGGTGCTGCGGCTCAGATGATTCGGAAAGTAGGTGTGGTATGAATAACCAAAAGGATGATTTTGTTATTGAAATGCTCAATATCACAAAAGTGTTCCCAGGCATCAAAGCAAACGACAACATCACCCTCCAGCTTCGCCGCGGAGAAATTCATGCCCTGCTCGGTGAAAACGGCGCCGGAAAATCCACGCTGATGAGTGTCCTGTTCGGCATGTATCAGCCGGAGGAAGGCGTCATCAAGAAGAACGGCGAGGTCGTCCGGATCAACAACCCGAACGACGCCACAAAGCTGAACATCGGCATGGTGCACCAGCACTTCAAGCTCGTCGAGGTTTTTACGGTGCTGGAGAATATCATCCTCGGCGCGGAAACAACGAAAATGGGCTTCCTGCAGAAGCAGGAGGCGCGCAAAAAGGTCGAAGCGCTGATTGAGCGCTACGGACTGAAGGTGGATCTCGACGCGAAGGTCGAGGACATCACCGTCGGTATGCAGCAGCGTACCGAAATCCTCAAGATGCTGTACCGCGACAACGAAATCCTGATTTTTGACGAGCCGACGGCGGTCCTGACCCCCCAGGAAATCGACGAACTCATGGAAATCATGCGCGGCTTCAAGCGCGAGGGAAAATCCATTCTGTTTATCACCCACAAGCTCAACGAGATCATGGCGGTGGCCGACCGGGTGAGCGTTCTGCGCAAGGGCAAGTACATCGGCACCGTCGATGTGGCCGACACCAACAAGCAGGAGCTCTCCAACATGATGGTCGGCCGTCCGGTCCAGCTGCAGGTCGTCAAGGAACCTGCGAAGCCCGGCCAGGTGGTCCTCGACGTTCAGAATCTGACGATCCCTTCCCGCCTGCACCACAACAACGCGGTGAAGAACGTATCCTTCCAGGCACGGGCGGGAGAGATCCTCTGCATCGCCGGCATCGACGGCAACGGCCAGAGTGAGCTGGTCTACGGTCTGACCGGTCTGGAACGCCCCTCGTCCGGAAAGGTGCTGGTTGGCGGCGACGATATCACCCGCGCCTCCATCCATAAACGCCAGGCTTACCTGAGCCACATCCCGGAGGACCGCCATAAGCACGGTCTGGTGCTGGATTTCACGCTGGAGCAGAACATGGTCCTCCAGCGCTTCCGGGAGAAGCAGTTTGAAAAGGCCGGCTTCATCCGGAAGGCTGCCGTCCGCAGCTATGCCGAAAAGCTGATCGAGAAGTATGACGTTCGCTCCGGCCAGGGCCCGGTTACGATGGCCCGCTCCATGTCCGGCGGCAACCAGCAGAAGGCCATCATCGCCCGGGAAATCGACCGGGATAAGCAACTGATCGTTGCCGTTCAGCCCACCCGCGGCCTGGACGTCGGCGCCATTGAATACATCCACAGCGAGCTCGTCCGGGAGCGGGATGAGGGCAAGGCGATTCTGCTGGTTTCCCTGGAGCTGGACGAAGTCATGAGCCTCTCCGACCGCATCCTGGTTTTGTACGAGGGCGAGATCGTCGGCGAGTTTGATCCGAAGCAGACCACCGTGCAGGAGCTGGGCCTCTACATGGCCGGTGCCAAGCGCATGGATCCCTCGCAGATGTCCGTATTTAAGCAGGAAGAAAGGAAGGAAACGAAAAATGAACAATAAGTTATCCCTCCTCTATCGAAAAGACGGCACCCAGAAATTCCTCTCCTCACTGATTGCGATCCTCCTCGGCATGGTCTTCGGCAGCATCCTGATTGCGATTGTCGGTCTAAACGACTCGGACATCGGCGGAAAGGGAGTCTTTGACGGCATCAAGCTGGTCTTCCTGGGGCTGTTCAGCACCGGCATGAAGGACGGCAGCCTGACCTTTGGCTTTAACCCATCCCTCTTCGGCGACATGCTCTTCCGGGCCACCCCGCTGATCATGACCGGCCTCTCGGTCGCCGTTTCTCAGAAGACCGGTCTGTTCAACATCGGCGCCCCCGGTCAGTACCTGATGGGCACCACGGTCTCTCTGATGATCGCCCTCAGCATCCCCGCGTCCTCCGTTCCCCCTGTGGTGATTTGGCTGCTGGCCTTCCTGGGCGGCATCCTGGCCGGCGCGCTCTGGGGCGCGATCCCCGGTCTGCTGAAGGCCTTCCTGAACATCAATGAGGTTCTGGCCTGCATCATGACGAACTGGATTTCGGCGATCCTGACCACCTGGCTGTTCGACGTCAGCCGCTTCTCCGTGTTCAGAGGCCCTGCCACCTCTGCGATGGGCGACCCCATTGTACTGAACGGCTCCTTCAAAAACCTGATCGAGAGCACAAAATCCGCCTACGTCTACATGACGAACTATAACAATGTTGCCACGGCGAAGCTCGGCCTGGACAAGCTCTTCCCCGGCTCTCAGGTCAACGGCGGCATTCTGGTGGCGATTCTCCTGGCGGTTGTGGTCTACATCGTGATCAACAAGACCACCTTCGGCTATCAGCTCAAGGCCTGCGGCGCCAACCGCCATGCCGCGCGCTACGCCGGCATCCAGGACAAGCGCAACATCGTGTTTTCCATGGCAATCGCCGGCGGCCTGGCCGGCGCCGGCGCCTCGCTCTACTGGCTGAGCGGCAACACCGAATTTGCCTGGCAGACCTACCAGTCTCTGCCGGCGGTCGGCTTTAACGGCATCCCGGTTGCCCTGCTGGCAATCAACAACCCGATCGGCGTCATCTTCAGCGGCGTGTTCATGGCCATGCTCAATATCATCGGCACCAGACTGAAGGCGCTGACCGCTTACAACGAATATATTACCGACGTCATCATTGCCGCCATCGTCTATCTCAGCGCCTTTGCGCTGGTGATCCGGATGTGGCTGGGCGGCCGGAAAAAGAAGAAAGAGGCCGCACCGAAGCCGGCAGAGCCTGCGCCGGTGCAGCCGGCGGCGGAAAAGCCTGTGGAGACTTCTGATCCGGCTGTTTCCGAAGAACAGAAAGGGGGTGCGCAGGCATGAGTTTTCTGATTCAGCAGACGCTCCTGTATTCGATTCCTCTGATGATCGTTGCGCTGGCCGGCGTGTTCTCTGAGCGAAGCGGCGTCATCAACCTGGCGCTCGAGGGCATCATGATCATGGGCGCCTTCGTCGGCGTCGTAGCCGTGCGCGCCTTCCAGGGCATGCAGTTCTTCATCGACGCGGAGGCAAACGGAAGCTGGATGACCCTTCAGCTGACCGGGCTGGCGGTCATGCTGATCGCGGCCTTTGCCGGCGCGGTGTTCTCTCTGCTGCTGTCCTACTCGGCCATCAGTCTTCGCGCTGACCAAACCATCGGCGGTACCGCGCTGAACCTGCTGGCTCCGGCGATCTCCCTGTTCCTGATCAGCCTGATTGCCAAGCAGACCACCCTCAACCTGGAGGGCGGCCTCAACTCCGCGGACCTGTTCATGCTCAAGCGCTCCACCCTGGGCATTGAGCCGACGGAAAAGCTGAATTTCTTCACGGAGACCTTCGTGGTGAAGAACTACCCGGCCACTTATATCTGCATTCTGGTCTTCGTCATCATGGCGATCATCCTCTACAAGACTCGCTTCGGCCTGCGTCTGCGGTCCTGCGGCGAGAACCCCCAGGCTGCGGCGTCTCTCGGCATCAACGTGTTCAAGATGCGCTATGCCGGCGTCACGATCAGCGGCGCGCTGGCCGGCATGGGCGGCTTTGTCTACGCGATGACCACCCAGAACTGCTCTGCCAACGGCGACGTGGCCGGCTTCGGCTTCCTGGCCCTGGCGGTCATGATCTTCGGCAACTGGAAGCCCCTGAATATTGCCTTTGCATCCCTGCTCTTTGGCTTACTGAAATGCATTGCGGTCAGCTTCTCCACGCTGGATATCAACGGAGACGGCATCTACCTCCTGAAGGACAAGATCCACGTCAGCTCCTATCTCTACATGATGCTGCCCTATCTGATCACGCTGATCGTGCTCTCTCTGACCTCCAAGAACTCCCGCGCCCCGAAGGCAGAAGGAATTCCGTACGACAAGGGCATGCGCTAAAGCATCTAAACAGCTCCCCCCTCGGGGGGAGCTGTTAACGAGTAACCGGCAACATCAACAGAAAAACAGATTGCTCAGAATTACCACGGAGGAAACATGGCAGATCAAATTTTAGTGATCGGCATTGCCGGCGGCAGCGGCAGCGGCAAGACCACCCTGATGAAGAACCTGACCAACGGCTTTGGCGAGGATATCACAGTGCTCAGCCACGATAATTACTATCGCGCCCACGATGATCTTCCCTTTGAGCAGCGCAGCAAGCTGAACTACGACCACCCGGACGCCTTCGAGACCGACCTGATGATTGAGCACCTCAGAGCCCTCAAGCAGGGAAGGACCATCGAGTGTCCCGTCTACGACTATACGATCCACAACCGCACCGAAGAGACCGTGACGGTCGTCCCCAAGCCCGTCATCATCGTCGAGGGCATTCTGATCTTTGAAAACAAGGCGCTCTGCGACCTGATGGACGTCAAGATTTTCGTGGATACGGACGCCGACATCCGTCTGATCCGCAGAATCCGGCGGGACGTTGCCAAGCGCGGCAGAAGCCTGGAATCCGTCCTGAACCAGTATCAGACCACGGTCAAGCCCATGCACGAGCAGTTCGTGGAACCCAGCAAGAAAAACGCCGACCTGATTGTCCTGGAAGGCGGCAAAAACCTGGTTGCGCTGGAGATGATCACAAGCCAGATCCGCCGCCATCTGGACCACCACGGCGATGACAGCTGTCTTCCGCAGATTGCGGACGGCGATGAAGAATAAAACTTTATCTGCAAGATATCTCAGAAAGGAAATACACATGAAAAAACTGATTGCAATTTTCCTGCTGCTCTGCATGCTTGGCGCACTGACCGCCTGCAGCGCAAAGAAGGAAAACGCCGCGCCTCCCACAGATCCCAAGGCGACCCGGCAGGAAACCCAGCCTTCCGCCGTACCGACCGAATCCCCTGCTCCGACGACTGCCGCGCCAACGCAGACCGAGGCGCCGGCAACGACCGAGGCGCCTGCAACGACAGAAGCGCCTGCAACGACAGAGGCGCCGGCAACGACCGAAGCGCCGGTGACGACCGAACCGGCGGAGGAAGTCCAGCTCAGCCACGGCAGAATCGAGGGCGACGCTTATATCAATGAGTCCCTGAATCTCCGGATTACCAAGCCGGACGGCTATATCTTCTATACCGAAGAGCAGATCGCGCAGCAAAACGGCCTCACGGTGGAGTTGTTCGAGGGCTCCAGCGTCGCGGAGCTGATCGAGCAGAGCGGTTCGATGATCGACATGTTCATGGTTGACGTGAACGGAAACAATGTGAACATGGCCATTCAGCCG
>CAMOLY010000024.1 GCA_946619065.1 uncultured Clostridia bacterium
GGAGGATTATTCCGCATCACCACTTTAAGGAGGATATAACATTGTTTAGAGGTAAAAAATATAAGGACAGTGCCAAGCAGATTGACCGCACTGTGCAGTATGATCCCGCAGACGCCCTGGGTCTGGTCTGCAAGGCCGCGACCGCGAAGTTCGACGAGACCGTCGAGATCCACATCCGCCTGGGCGTTGACTCCCGCCACGCTGACCAGCAGGTCCGCGGCGCCATCGTTCTTCCCAACGGCACCGGCAAGACCCGCCGCGTGCTGGTGTTCGCCAAGGACGCCAAGGCTGACGAAGCCCGCGAAGCCGGCGCCGATTTCGTCGGCGGCATGGACATGGTCGAGAAGATCCAGAAGGAAAACTGGTTCGACTTCGACGTCGTCGTCGCTTCTCCCGACATGATGGGCATTGTCGGCCGTCTCGGTAAGCTCCTGGGCCCGAAGGGCTTGATGCCCTCTCCCAAGGCCGGCACCGTGACCCCCAACATCGCCTCCGCTGTCAAGGAGATCAAAGCCGGTAAGATCGAGTACCGTCTCGACAAGACCAACATCATCCACTGCCCGATCGGCAAGGTTTCCTTCGGTCCCGAAAAGCTGACCGAGAACATGGACACCCTGATCAACGCCGTCATCAAGGCAAAGCCCGCCGCCGCCAAGGGCCAGTATATCAAGTCCTGCGTCATCGCCTCCACCATGGGCCCCGGCGTCAAGGTCAACACTTCCAAGTATTGATTTCTGCGTGGATTGCAATCCCGCGAAAAAGAACCGGTTCGGAATTTCCGAACCGGTTCTTTTTCGCGGATGCCTGCAGATTACAGATGCTCCAGCTCTCCGCTGAGCTTCCGGTTTGACCGCAGCCAGAGCAGCAACGGCATTCCGAGTACGTACAGCACCGCGGCCTCGCCTGCGCCGACGGAGAGCGCGTTGATGCCCCAGGCCGAAAGGAAGGCGCTTTTGTCCGTGAAGAAAGCAATCTCCGCCCCGATGATGACGGCGTTGCAGATGATCGTGGGCAGGGGCACCAGCCACGCGGTCCAGGGCTTTTTCTTCACCATGCCGCTCATGCCCCAGGTCAGCACGCAGGCCAGCAGCGTGGCGGCGGTGCCGATGACCATGTCCCATGCGCTGACAGTCGAAAGCAGGTTTGCGGCGATGCAGCCGACCACCATGCCGGGGATCGCCCACGGCGTGAAGCAGCACAGAACCGCCAGCGCCTCTGAAATGCGGAACTGAACCGGTCCGTAGGCAAGTCCGGCGATGCCGGACAGATAGGTGAGCGCGGCATAGGCTGCCGCAAGGACACCTGCAAAGGCAATTCGTCTGGTTGTGAATTTCATAAATCTCCTCCAAATGAAAAATGGACGCACTGCGCCCATCTGATTTCCGCCCCGGTTTCCCGCGGCGACTCCGTAGTTTTGTTTATCGACAGGATGGTCACGAACTGTCGTATTCAATTGAAGCAGAGCTATCTTACCAGAAATCCGGAAAAAGTCAAGCAGAAAGATCCCCCGCTTTGCCGCTGTCCGGCTCCTGCTGCCGGGAAATGTAAACAATTTGAAAAAAGATTGTGCAGCCCCTTTTTTCCTTCCCGAAATCCGTGTATAATCCGGACAAAGACGAATACCGCAAGAAGGGAGGAGTGACCCGTGTTACAGATCCGAAAAATCAGCAAGGTCTACAAGACCGGCGCTCTGGTACAGACGGCGCTGGACGGCGTCAGCCTCAATCTGCGCGACAATGAGTTTGTTGCGATCCTCGGCCCCAGCGGCTCCGGCAAGACGACGCTGCTCAATGTGATCGGCGGCCTGGACCGCTATGACAGCGGCGATCTGATCATTAACGGCGTTTCCACGAAGGCGTACACAGCCCGGAAATGGGATTCCTACCGCAACCATACGGTGGGCTTTGTCTTCCAGAGCTACAATCTGATCCCGCACCAGAACATTCTGTCCAACGTCGAGCTGGCTCTGACGATCGGCGGCATTTCCCGGCGCGCGCGCAGAAAACGGGCGAAGGAGGCGCTGGAGAAGGTCGGTCTGTCCGAGCACATGCACAAAAAACCGTCCCAGCTCTCCGGCGGCCAGATGCAGCGCGTGGCGATTGCCCGCGCCCTGGTCAACAACCCGGATATTCTGCTGGCCGACGAGCCCACCGGCGCCCTGGACAGCGAAACCAGCCTTCAGGTCATGGAGCTGCTCAAGGAGGTTGCCCGCGACCGCCTGGTCGTCATGGTGACCCACAATCCGGAGCTTGCCGAGCAGTACGCCACGCGGATCGTCCGCCTCAAGGACGGCCGGATCACCGACGACACAGACCCCTGTGAGCCGGAAGGGGAGACGGAGCCCGTCCGCCGGAGCATGGGCAGGTCCTCCATGTCCCGCCTGACGTCTCTGAGCCTGAGCTTCCACAATCTCTGGACGAAAAAGGTCCGGACCCTTCTGATCGCCTTCGCCGGGTCCATCGGCATCATCGGCATCGCGATGATTCTCTCCATGTCCAACGGTGTAGACCGTTATATTCAAAATGTCGAGCAGGATACGCTCAAGAGCTACCCGCTGCAGATCACGGACTCCAGCATCAACCTGGCCAACTTCCTCCCGAACGGCAGCGGGGATGAGAAAAACACCGACGCGGAGGTCCGCGAACGCCGAACCGTCACCAATCTCCTTTCCACGGTGACGGTCAATGACCTGGCGTCCCTGCGCGCCTTTCTGGAGAGCGGGAAAACCGACGTCTACGACCACGTTCAGGCCATCGAGTATGCCTATAACGTGACCCCGCAGATCTTTTCCGTGGACGGCGCCTCTGTCCGTCAGGTGAATCCGGACCGCAGCTTTGCCGCGATGGGCTTCCAGACCGCCGACAACATGAGCGGGATGTTCTCGTCCCTGAGCAGCACGGATTCCTTCCACGCCATGCCGGCCAAGCAGGCGCTGTATGAGGACCAGTATGAGGTCAAGGCCGGGCGCTGGCCGGAAAAATGGAACGAGTGCATTCTGGTCCTGACTGCCCAGGGGCGGGTCAGCGACCTGGCCCTGTATACGATGGGCATGAAGGACCCCTCGGAGCTCGAACGAATGGTGCGCAGCTTTGTCGAGGGCGGAAAAATCGATGACACCGGGGAGGAGCGGACCTACCGCTACCGCGACTTTCTCGGCATCTCGTTCCGGGTCCTGCCGCAGAGCAGCTTCTATTCCTACGATGAAACCTATCACATCTGGACTGACCGCTCCGCGGACGAGGCCTGGCTGCGCTCCCTGCTGGAGAAGGCGGATTCTCTGGAAATCGTCGGCGTGGTCCAGCCGAAAAAAGAGGTCAATACCCCGACGCTGACGCCGGGGCTCTGCTACCCGGCGGCGCTGGAGAAGGAGCTGATGACGCGCGCGGCCTCCAGCGAGATCGTCCGGACCCAGCTCGGCGACCGGGAGACCGACGTTTTCACCGGCCAGCGCTTCGGCGCCGAAACGGAGCCGGAAAACATCGATCTGAGCACCCTGTTCTCCGTCGACGAGGAGGCCCTGAAGAAGGCCTTCGGCCTCGACGAGCTGACTGCGCTCTTCGATCCGGAGAAGATGGATTTCTCGGACCTTGACATTTCCTCCGACGCCCTCGCCGCGTCGATGGACCCCACCGCGCTGGCGTCCTCCATGCCGACCCTCAGCCGCAGCCAGCTCACGCAGCTCTTCGGCAGCGTCCGGATCCGGCTGACAGCCGAGCAGATGCAGGATCTGATGACGCGGCTCACGGAGGGCTATCTCGCCTCGCTTCAGGGCAACCCCGCCGGGGATCCCTTGCAGCTGTCCGGCGCGGTCGCCGGTTACCTGGCCTCAGACGAGGCCGCGCAGCGGATCCGGACGGATATTCAGAACGCCTGGTCAGAGAACAACGCGGCGGTGGTGACGCAGGAGGAGATGCTCGCAATCGTCCAATCCGTGCTGGCGGGCTATCCGGACTATTTGACGGACCACGGTCTCGAGGAGGGAGAGATCCCGATGGCCTATCTCGGTGAGTATCTGTCGAGCGAAGCGGCCCGGACCGCGCTTGCGGATGCAGCCGAGACGCTGAACGGCCGCGTGCAGAGCTTTACGCTCTCGCCCGCCCAGCTCAACGCGCTGACCGCCGATCTGGCCGCCGGCTACGGGGATTACGCGGCGCAGAACGGCCTGCCGGATCTCACCTCGATCCAGGGCGGCTTTACCGACTATCTCGCGTCCGACGAGGCGGCGTCGATCCTCAGCACCGCGCTTGCCGGCGCGATCGACACCTCGGAAACGGAGCGGCAGGCCTCGCAGCTGTTTGCCGGCTACTCCCGGCAGATTGCTGACGCGGTTTCTCAGGCCGCCGGGCAGATGATGGAGGCAGCCGGCGACGCGATCCGAGACGCCCTGACCGAGCGGATGCAGGACTTCTCGTCTGAGCTCCAGCAGAACCTCCAGGACGCGTTTTCGGTGGATCCGGCGGCTCTGTCCGAGGCCTTCTCCATGAACATGGATGCCTCCGAGCTGCGGGACCTGATGACGGCGCTTCTGACGAAGCAGAGCAATACCTTTGACGGCAATCTGCGCAGGCTCGGCTATGCCGAGAAGGAAAAGCCCTCATCCATTACGATCTATCCCCTGGATTTCGCCGGCAAAAATGCGGTCAAACGGATCCTGAAGGACTATAACCGGCAGATGACGGAAACGGGTCAGGAGGAAAAGGTCATCACCTATACCGACATCGTCGACACGCTGATGTCCTCCGTGACGGATATCGTGGACGCGATCTCCACGGTCCTGATCGCCTTCGTGGCAATCTCCCTGGTGGTCTCCTCGGTGATGATCGGCGTGATCACCTATATCTCCGTCCTGGAGCGGCGCAAGGAGATCGGCATTCTGCGCGCCATCGGCGCGTCGAAGCGCAACATCTCCCAGGTTTTCAACGCAGAAACCTTTATCATCGGCGCGCTGGCAGGCCTGCTGGGCGTCGGGATCACCTATCTGCTGCTGATCCCGGCAAATCGCATCATCGCCGCGTATGCCAAGGGCGTGGACATCCGCGCCTATCTCCCGTTGACGGCAGCCGGGATCCTGATCCTGCTGTCCATCGTCCTGACCCTGATCGGCGGCTTCATCCCGGCCAAGAAGGCCGCCCGGTCCGACCCGGTTGCGGCGCTGCGTTCGGAATAACCGACAGCTGGACAGCGCCCACCCGCCCTGCGGAATCTCCGTCCGGATATTTGCAATTGTTTTTGCATGTACGCTTGTATTTTTCCCGGCTTTCCGTTATAATAGAGCCATCCCTGGCAAATGGCCGAAAGGAATCGTTCATATGAAGAAAAAAATCGGATCGGTTCTTTTGATTCTTGCACTGTTGATTGCCCTGGTTCCGGCCGTGCTGTTTCAGGCGCGTGCTGAGACGCTCAGCGGCAGCTGCGGCGAGCACGCCTCCTGGACGCTCAACCGCTCCACCGGTGCGCTTGTGATCACCGGAACCGGCGAAATCGAAGGGGAGACCGACCCCTACACGACCAGCAGAGAGGACCTTCCGGGGATCCGCTACGGCTGGGAGACGTACCGCCAGGAAATCCGCACGGTATCGATTGGCAGCGGTATCACGGGAATCGGAAAGGATGCCTTCCGAGCCTGCGGCAAACTCCGCTCGGTCGTCCTGCCGTCCAGCGTATCCGTCATTCATTCCAGATCCTTTGAAGGCTGCACCGCCTTAAGCCTGATTGTGATCCCGAACCGGAACTGCGTTATTTACGGGAACAGCTCCAACTTTGCTTCGACCGCCGTTACGGTGATCTATGGCTTTCATAACACAACAGCGCAGACCTTTGCCCAGCGGTACGGCTATCGCTTTTCCCCGCTGCCGGACGACTACGGATCCCCGAATCCCTTTGTCGACGTCCCGACCGGCTCCTTCTATCACGACGCGGTGCTCTGGGCGGTGAATGAGACTCCGCAGATCACAAACGGTACCGATGCGGTCCGTTTCAGCCCCGGCAAGACCTGCACGCGGGCGGAGGCAGTGACCCTCCTTTGGCGGGCAAAGAAACAGCCGTCGTCTTCCGGAACGACCAACCCCTTTACCGACGTCAAGAGCAGCGCCTTCTATGCCAAGGCTGTCCTTTGGGCAGTCAAGGCCGGCGTCACCACCGGAACCGACAAGACCCATTTCAGTCCGGACCTTCCTTGCACCCGCGCCCAGGTGGTGACCTTCCTGTGGCGTGCCTGCGGGAAGCCGGAGCCGACGAGCACAAACAACCCCTTCCGGGACGTCCCGGACGGCTACTACAAAAAGGCGGTGCTCTGGGCGGTCGAGAAGGGCATCACGAACGGCACCGGCGCGACGATCTTCTCTCCGGATAAGGTCTGTACCCGCGGTGAGATCGTAACCTTCCTCTGCCGCGCCTTCCAGAGATAACGCCGCCCTCTGAAAGAAGCTGTTTACAATTCAGCCTGCAGCACAGGCAGTGTCTTCCGGCAGTCCCCGAGCGGGGTTGCCGGAAGTCGGCTGTCCGGAACCTTTTTTCTCGCAGACCGTCCAAACAAAAAAGACAGGAGATGCTGAGATGCTGAACATTTCTCACCTGACCAAACGTTACGGCGAAAAAGTCGCCGTCGACGACCTGAGCCTCCACATTGCCCCGGGAACGATCTACGGTTTTATCGGTCACAACGGCGCCGGCAAGACCACGACCCTCCGCTCCGTGGCCGGGATCCAGCAGTTTGACGCCGGAGAGATTACGGTCGGCGGGATCTCCCTGAAGGCGGATCCGATTTCCTGCAAACGGATCATGGGCTATATTCCGGACAATCCGGATCTCTATGATTTTATGACCGGAAACCGCTATCTGAACTTTGTCGCGGACGTCTACGGCGTCGGCGCGGACGAGCGCAAAAGGCGGATCTCTGACGCGGCGGAGCGGTTTGAACTCACTGCCGATCTGGACCAGCCCATTGCGAGCTATTCCCACGGCATGAAGCAGAAGCTCGCGGTGATTTCGGTCTGGCTCCACCGCCCGAAGCTGATTTTGATGGACGAGCCCTTTGTCGGCCTCGATCCGAAGGCAGCCCGTCTATTAAAGGACATGATGCACGAGGTCTGCGCGGAGGGCGGCGCGATCTTTTTCTCCACCCATGTGCTCGAGGTCGCGGAGAAGCTCTGCGACAAGGTCGCGATCATTCAGCGGGGCAAGCTGATCCGCGCCGGGACCATGGAGGAAGTCAAGGGAGACGAGTCCCTGGAGGAGGTCTTCCTGGAGCTGGAGGCAGAGGAATGCTGAAGCTGCTGGTCAAAAAACAGATGACGGAGATTTTCCGCAGCTATTTCTACAACGCGAAGAAGAATACGGCCCGATCCAAAGCGGCCACCGTCGGTTTGTTCCTCCTCTTCACGTTCCTGATGGCAGGCGTGATCGGCGTCACCTTCGCCTTCCTGGCCAAGGTTCTGTGCCGGCCGCTGACGCTTGTCGGCGTGGACTGGCTGTATTTTACGGTCTTCGGCGGAATTGCAATCGTGCTCGGCACGCTGGGCTCTGTGTTCAACACCTTCTCCGGCCTGTATCTGGGCAAGGACAACGATCTTCTGCTTTCCATGCCCATACCGCTCCGTTACATTGTGGCCGCCCGCTTACTTGGCGTCTATCTGATGGGCCTGCTGTATTCCGGCATCATTGCCGTACCCACGCTAATTGTGTATTGGATCACAGTGGGACCCACGGTTCCAAACGTCCTGGGCGGCCTCTTCTGGCTGCTGCTGCTCTCCCTGCTGATTCTGGCGCTGACCTGCCTGCTGGGCTGGGTGGTGGCGCGTCTCAGCGTCAAGCTCAAAAACAAGAGCTTTGTCACGGTGCTGATCGCCCTGGTTGGTGTCGTGCTGTACTATGTGATCTACTTTAAGGCGCAGAGCATGATCCGTGACCTGATCCACAACGCCGCCCTTTACGGCAGCCGGATCAAGGGAGCCGCCTGGCTCCTGTATTCCTTCGGCAAGGGCGGGACCGGAGATTGGCTGCACCTGCTGCTCTTCGCGGGCCTGATGGCGGTTTTCCTGGGTCTGGTGTGGTGGATGCTCAACCGCACCTTCCTGAACATCGCCACCGCCACCGGCACAGTCTCCAAACGCAGGACGGCAGCCAGGCAGATCAAGCCTGCCTCGCTGCAGACTGCCCTGCTGGGCAAGGAGTTCCGCCGCTTTGCCTCCAGCGCCAATTACATGCTCAATTGCGGTCTGGGCGTCGTGCTGATTCCGGCAATCGGAATTGCAGCGCTGATCTTCTCTTCTGATCTTCGGCTGCTGTTCGCGCTGCCCTTTTTCGGCCGCGGTGCGATGACGGTGGTCTGCTGCACCCTGCTTGCGGGCAGCTGCACGATGATCATCCCTGCCGTGCCCTCCGTTTCTCTGGAGGCCCGCACCCTCTGGCTGATCAAGTCTCTGCCGGTCACGCCGATGCAGGTGCTCCGCCCCAAGCTTCTGGTCCAGCTGATCCTGGGCGGAGCGGCGACGGTTTTTGCCGCTGCCTGCCTCCTGATCGCCCTGCCCTTCGGCTGGGCGGAGGGGCTTCTGCTGATAGCCTTCGCGGTGAGCTTCGTTCTTTCCTTCGGCATGGCCTCGGTCAGCCTGGGTCTGCGCCTGCCGAATCTGACCTGGACGAACGAAATCGTGCCCATCAAGCAGTCCGGCGCCGTCCTGATTGCCGTCCTCGGAGGATTTGCCTACACCGCAGTCTTCGCGGGGCTCTTCTTCCTGATCAAACCGGACCCGACGCTGTATCTGACCCTCGCAATTCTGCTCAACCTTCTGCTTGCCGCGGCCTTGTATGTCTGGCTGAAAAAATGCGGGGTCAAACGCTTTGAAGCACTGTAATTTTTCACAGAAAGGGGAACCTGATATGAAACGATTCTTTTGTTTACTGGTATGTACGGTCCTGCTGCTGAGTCTGTTCGGCTGCTCCGGCGCGAAGCGCGCCTCCGGGTCTGCGCAGCAGACTGGGAACGGCGAGGTCCCAAGCCTGGCAGCCCCGGCAACCGATCTGCTGGCAAGCGGGAGCGGGGGAGCGGAGACAGAACCCTCGACTTCGCATCACGCTCCGTCCGCGGATCCCACCGAGACGGAGGCAGTGACGACCGGGACGCCGTCCACAGAGGCGACCACCGACGCACCGGAGACCGCCGCCCCGACCGACGCACCGGAGACCGCTGCACCGACCGAAAAGCCGGAAACTGCCGCTCCGACCGAAGCGCCGACTCAGTCCACGGCAACTGAACCGAACGCTTTGGAAGACAACCTGGAGGCGCTGCGCAAGCAGATAGAAGCGCAGGATGCCATATGCGGCGTGATTTTTCTCGGCTTTACCGACACGGACGCCCCCGCGTTCGAGGCCGGGACCGACGCCTGGACGTCGTTTCTGAAGGACTCCGACTATCGGGACCTGCAGTTTCTGCAGGAGATCCCGGATGACCACGTGGTCGATGCCGGAGGCACAGAGGTCTATTGTCTGATTCCGCTTTCGGATAGAACCGTAAAAGACGTGACCGGGGCCGTGATGGATGAAGACGGCATTCTTACGCCCGGCGGCCCGGTCCTCTTCGAGGATTACGGCAACGCGCCCTTCATCCTCCGCTGCAACGTCAGCGACATTGTCTCGAATGTGGTCGTGACCATAATGACAGAGGACGCAGTGCTCATGTGGGAACCCTGCCTGAGCCTGGAGGATAATCATGTCGTTGTCCCGTCGGAGGGCGGCCTGCTCAATCTGACGCCCGCCAACTGATTGCCCGTGCCGGCCGCATAATTTGCCAAATTCCGCAGATACTACCACCGAACTTTCTGTTAGGAGGTAGTATCATGAAAAGAAAGAAACGGCTCTCTCTGCTGGCGGCTGGTCTGCTGTTCTGTCTGAGCCTTCCGGTCTTTGCCGAGGGCGGGATCCCGGGCGACGCGGAGTATCATTTTACCGGGCATGAATTCTCTGACTCGGATGACCTGCGCGGCGTCTTTGTGACCGGGCTGCCGGAAGCGGGGACGGCCACGCTGATGCTCGGAGACCGGGTCATCCGTGCCGGAGACGCCCTTTCCGCAGAAGACCTCTCCGCCCTGCGCCTGCGTCCTTCCGCAAACCGGGACGCTGAGGCCGTCATCACGTTCCTGCCGGTCAGCTCCGGCGGCGCGGAACCGGAGAGTGTCCTGACGATGCACATTGAAAAAGCCGAGGATAAGCCTCCGGTGGCAAAGGATCTGAAGCTCGAAACCTACCGTAATCTCCCCAATACCGGCGTTCTGAAGGCGGAAAACGACGATGACGGCCCAATGACCTTCACGCTGAAAAACCGCCCCGACCGCGGCACGGTGGAGCTGTCCGAGGACGGCAGCTTTACCTACACGCCGAAGCGGAACAAGGTGGGAGAGGACAGCTTTACCTTCACGGCCACCGACGCTGCGGGCAACGAATCCGAGCCTGCGGTCGTGCGGATCCGGATTCTGCTGCCCCAGGACAAGGAGACCTTCGCCGATCTCCCGCAGGACGGCCAGTTCGCCGCGCTTTGGCTGCGGGAGTCCGGACTGTACGAGGGCGAGCGCATCTCCGGCCGGCTCTCCTTCGGCCCGGCAAAGCCGGTTACCCGCGGGGAATTCCTGGCGATGGTAATGGATCTCAACGGCATCGCCCCAGAGATCGGCCTGGCCGCCTCGGGCTTTGACGATGAGCAGCAGGCGCCGCCCTGGCTGCGTCCCTATCTGGCCTCAGCGATGCGTCGCGGCATTGCCTGCGGCACCCGCAGCGAGGCCGGGCTCCTTTTCCGGCCGAACGATCCGATCACCGGCTCGGAGGCCGCGCTGATTCTTACCCGCGCGCTGGGCCTGGGGACGGAACAGCCGGTATCGTCCCTGGAAATGCCGGAGGATGAATCGGTCCCGGCCTGGGCGGCGGAGGCTGTTGCCGCGCTTCGAAATGCCGGCATCCCGGTAACCGGGACGCAGGAGCCCCTGACCCGCGCGGAGACCGCGCAGCTCCTCTATCTGGCCTCCAAGCTGCAATAACCGATTATGATACGAAGCTCCGATAAAAATCAAAAGATTTTTATCGGAGCTTCGTATGAAAAGCTTGACAGTGGTATATACTCTGATATATACTTTGTATAAGGAGGTGTTCAGTCATGGAAACAGCAAAGATTTTTGAAAACGGCAAGAGCCAGGCAGTCCGGCTGCCGAAGAAGTTCCGCTTTGCCGGCGACGAGGTTTATGTGCAGAAGGTGGGCCAGGCCGTTGTCCTGATGCCGAAGGAGTCCGCGTGGGAGATCTTCATGGACGGCGTCAGCAGCTTCACGGAGGACTTCTTTGCGGACGGGCGTGACAGCGGCGTGAACACTGTGAGGGAAGCGCTATGACCTATATGCTCGACACGAACATTTGCATCTACGCCATCAAGAACCGTCCGAAGCAGGTGTTTGCAAAGATCAAGGAGAACCTGTTCTGCGGCCTTTGTATTTCAGCTATTACCCTGGCCGAGCTGGAGCACGGCGTGGAAAAGAGCCAATTTCCGGACCGCAACCGCGCCGCGCTTTTGCAGTTTCTGTCCATTCTGGACGTGCTGCCCTTTGACGATGACGCCGCTGTGGAATTCGGCATGATCTGCGTCGACCTGCAGCGCAAGGGCACACCCATCGGGACGATGGATATGCTGATCGCCGGACACGCGAGAGCGGAAAACATGATCCTGGTCACAAATAACACCCGGGAATTCCAACGAGTCGAAAATCTCCGTCTTGAAAACTGGGCAGAGGAATGATACGAAGGGCTCGTTGCAAAATGAATCATTTTGCAACGAGCCCTGTGGTTTTTGCCGA
>CAMOLY010000025.1 GCA_946619065.1 uncultured Clostridia bacterium
TGCCGGGAGCCTGCATAATCTTTGAAGGTTATGCATTTTGCAACAGCCCCTTTTGGGTTGCGATGCGGATTACGGCTCGTCCCCGACGATCTCGTGCCAGCGCGCCCAGAGCTTGTCTGTCGTCATCCGGCAGTAGAGGTTCCGCGCGCCCAGCCAGTCGTTGTAATCCTCCAAATGGTAGACCGCGTAGGTCGTGTCATAGGCGGTATGGGTCACAAGCGGCTGCATATCGTGGTCAATGATCTCCGTGACGGACTTGCCGCCGGTCACGGTTTTTTGGATCGTCACGGTTGCCATGGCACCCAGCAGGCGGTCCAGCTCGTCCTGCGCCGAGATGAAATTTCCCAGCGACCAGTAGACCAGGGCTTTGTTCCCGTTCGAAGCGGTCACCTCTTCGCAGGGCTCGACCACATGGGGATGGGCGTCGATGCAGAGATCCACGCCATGCGAGACCACCAGGTCCACCATGTCCTTCGCGTACTGGTCGGGCCGGATCGAGTACTCCTGCCCCATGTGCAGGAAGGCCACGGTAATATCCGCGTGCGATTCCAGATAGGCAATATCCGAGAGGAGCTTTTCGCGGTTGTCCAGATGGTCAACGGCGTACTCCTGCCCGGCGGGCAGGCCGAAGCCGTTGAAGCCGTAGGTATAATTGATCATGCCGATCCTGATCCCGTTCTTCTCAACAATCGTCGGGATTGCCGCGTCCTGGGCGCTCTTGTGGATTCCGAGAACGGTGACGTCCTTGTCGCTCCAATAGTCAATGGCGTCGTAGACGTTCTCAATTCCCATGTCGAGCACGTGGTTGCTGGCATGCAGAATGACATCAAATCCTGCCTTGTAGACCGCGTCGCCGATCTCCCGGGGGGTTCCGAAGAGCGGGTAGTTGGACACATTCTTGTGGTTGCTGACAAAGATCGTCTCCTGGTTGATGACAGCCAGATCCGCTGCCTCGATGTCGTCCCGGACATAGCGGTAGAGATGGTCATAGTTCCAGGGATTGCTGTTCCAGCCGGACTTATAGACCGTATTGTGGATCAGATTGTCACCGACAGCCAGCAGGGTGACAGTGCTGACCGTGGTCTCCCCTTCCGTCGTCGTCTCCGGGGCGGGCGTCGTCGGCAGCTCTGTCGTCACGTCGGCAGAGGAAAGGACCGGCACGACTGTCCCGGGGGCAGCCGGGCTTGCCTTTGGCGTCTCCTGCGCTTTGGAGGAACTCAGATAATTCCGGAAGAACAGAATGACTGACGCGACGGTTACGAGAGCCAGCAAGCCCCACGCCCAGCGAAACAGCTTTGCGGTTCCCGGCGTTTTACGTCTTCTCATGGGTGCTCCTTATCTTTCCTGGCGGCGGACTGTGCCGCTGCCGACAAATATTCGTATCAAAATGCCCACTTGCCCTGGCGGAAGATGGGAACGGTCTTGCCGTCGCGGGTGACGGCGTCGATGTCCAGGCCCTCGTAGCCGATCATGAAATCCACATGGATCATGGACTCATTGATGCCAAGCTTGCGGCACTCTTCGAGCGTCTTGTTCTCATAGCCCTTGATCGTATCGGCGAAGCCGCGGCCCAGCGCCAGATGGCAGGCGGCGTTCTCGTCAAAGAGGGTTTCATAGAAGAGCAGGCCGGACTCGGAGATCGGGGAATCCACGGGGACCAGGGCGCACTCGCCCAGATAGGCCGCGCCTTCGTCCATGGAGATCATCTTCTTGAGCAGCTCCTCGTTGCGGGCGGCGTGGACCTCGACGGCCTTGCCGTTTTCAAAGCGGACGGAGAAGTTCTCGATCAGCTGGCCCTGATAGGACAGGGGCTTGGTGGCATAGACGATGCCCTCGGCCACGCCGCGCATCGGGGAGATGAAGCACTCCTCGGTGGGGATGTTCGGGTTGAAGAAGATGCCCTGCAGGCTGGTGTCGCCGCCGCCCTTGAACTCGCCCTCGGGGATCATGCCGACGGTGAAGTCCGTGCCGTTGTCGCCCTTGTAGATCAGCTTGTCGATGCCCAGGCTGTTGAGGTAGGCGCAGCGGTCGTGGAGGTCCTTGTTATGGGCTTCCCAGGCAGCGACGGGATCGTCCGTCACACGGGAGGTGAAGAGGATGGCTTCCCAGAGCTTCTCAATGGCCTTGCCCTTGGGCAGGTCCGGGAAAAGCTTCTTGGCCCAGGCAGCGCCGGGAACCGCCGCGATGCACCACTGGTACTTGCCGTCCATTGCGTCGCGGTAGGGCTTGATGATGGGAAAACGCTTTTGGGAGGACTTGGCCATCTTCTCCTGGTTGATGCCCTTGAGACCGTCGGGGTCCTCGCTGGCCAGGTAGATCCTGCAGGGCAGAACATCCACATAATGCTGCATTCTGGCCTTTTCCCATTCTTCGACCTTCGACATGGTGGTCACGCTGCGGTGGCGGACATGGAGCTTGGCAAGCGGCTGATAGCTGAAGTCCACGGTGACCTTCTTCGCGCCGGCCTTGTAGCACTCGTCCACCAGGAGTTCCACAAACTTGGGCTGGTCCAGGTCGCAGTTGATGATGACCTCCTGGCCCTTCTGGATGTTGACGCCGACCCGGGCGATCAGGCGGGCGTAGCTGCGCAGTACGGTTTTCTTCATTGCTGTTTCTCCTTTATATGATTTATCATAATAATCTGCGTGTTTCTTGCTGCGGTCTCAGTCCGAACGGCGGTAGGTGACCGTCCGGTCCTCCCCGGTCAGGGTGAGGATGTTGCCGTCCACCTCGAAACGGTACTCCCGCACCGTCCCGTCGGCCATGGTGAAGCGGAGAAGGTCCCCCTGCCGGAAACAGGTCCCGGTCAGGTCGGAATAGGGCTCTCCTTCATAGTCCAGATGGACCCGGATCGTCAAATCCTCGAAAACAGTCAGGGTCTCAACATATGCCCGGCCGTTGCTGTAGGTCCCGGAATTAACCCAGGCGGCCAGCAGCGCTTCGGGAAGCGGGTCTGATCGGGTCTGCTCCTGCGTCGGCTCGGTTTCCGGCGTCTGCCCGCTCGGCTGCGGCTCAGTCTGCTCCGTCATGTCCGCAGGGAGAGTCCCGTCCCATTCGGAACGGGTGAAGACCAGCACCTGCCCGAGATACTTCCCGCCGAAGAGCCGATCCTCCTTCACGGTGACGCGCAGCTCCTTCGGGGAGAATTTGCAGGTTCCGTAGAACAGGTCCTCCGACTCCGATTCCGAGGCGCTTTTCACCTGGATATGCAGGCCGGAGCCATAGTCAAAGTGCAGGGTCAAGGTAGCGCGGTCCCGCTCGCAGGGCTCGCGGATCGCCGTCAGATATTCGGACCCGGTTTTCACATAGAGGGTGATGTCCGGGTCACCGCAGTGCCAGACGGTGTTGGGGTAATTGATCGGGCGCTTGCCGGCGTTGGGATCGCAGCCCGACAGTAGAAGGACCGCCGCCAGCAGAGTCACAATCCGCGCCAAACGGTGGAACCAGTGTCGTTTCATGGCTGTTCTCCTTCCGTACGCTCACACCAGCGGATCTCCGGCTGCCCGCAGCCGCGCAGGAAAGCGTTGATCCTGGAATAGGGACGGCTGCCGAAAAAGCCGCGGTAAGCGGAGAGGGGGCTGGGATGCGGGGATTCCAGAATCAGGCGCGGGCCGGGCGCCGGGCCAGTCCCCACAAGCGGCCCATTTGCCGGTTTTCCGGCCCCGGACGCCTGTTCGAAGGTCCGCTTGGCCTGCGCGCCCCAGAGGACAAAGGCAATGGGCTGGGGAAGGCGGGTCAGGGCGGAGAGGACTTCCAGGGTGAAGGCCTGCCAGCCCAAGTCCCTGTGGGAGTTGGCCTTGCCGGCCTCCACAGTCAGGACCGTATTCAGCAGAAGGACGCCCTGCTTTGCCCAGGGAGTCAGATCCCCGTCTGCCGGAGCAGGATGGCCCAGATCGTCACACAGCTCGCGGTACATGTTCCGCAGGGATGGCGGCAGCGGGACCCCTGGGCGGACCGAAAAGGCCAGCCCCATGGCCTGACCGGGCTCGTGATAGGGGTCCTGCCCCAGAATCACGACCCGGACCGCGTCCGGAGGCGTCCGTTCAAAGGCGGCAAACCACTGCTCCCGCGGGGGATAGACCAGGTTGGACCGGGCAGCAGCTTCCGCGCGGACAAGCGTCGTCCGATGCGGCTCCCTGTCAAAAGGGGAATCCAGCAGCTCCTGCCAGGTCATTTCTTTTCCTTCACGGTGGCCGCGACGATCTCATCCTCCTGCAATCCGTCCTTATGGAGCATCTTCCGCATCACATCGATGTCGGCGGTAATGTCCACGACGTCGTCCTCAAAGAGCTTGTCCAGCTGCTTTTCATAGCCGTCAGCCAGCTCGTCGAGGGCGTTGTTGATCTTCTGCTTGGCCTGCCGGATGGCGGCGGTCTCAATGCCCTGGGCCTCCAGCCGCGCGTAGCTCTCCAGGGCCTTAAGCGTGGTGGGAAGATAGTAGTTCATGAAATTGTAGAGCTTTTCTTCCTTTTCGGGACGCTCTTCGAGAATCGCGAAGATTTTCCGCGTCAGATCCTCGATGCGGTCGATCTTCCGGGAAACCTCCTCGTCGGCGATCAGGTCGTTGTCCGCGCGGATCTGGCGGAGGATCCGGTCGTTGCGGGAGATGGCCTCCTCTTTCTTCTCGGTGGGCGCCTCCGCCTGCGTCTCGGTATAGTCCGTGCGCATCAGACGGTAGGTTTTGAGATCCAGCCATGCCGGCTGCAGAATGCCGCGGGAGATCATTTCCCGCAGATCCTTGATCACCTTGTGATAGTTGATGCCCATGACGTCCGCCAGGTAGTGGATCGGGACCGCGGTCCGGTCGCCGATCAGCTTCAGATAGGCGTTGAAGCGGTCGCGCTTCTTCTTGCGGACAAAGCCGTAGGCGCCGAACACGCCGGCTCCCACCGCAATCGACAGATAAGTGGCCGGAAGCAGCAGATTGATCAGCGAAACGCCCTCCTGAAAGGCCTCCACGATTCCGTTCACGCCGAGGATCGCGAAGACGGCAGAGAGAATCGCGCCGACCGCGATCAGAAGGCCGCCGTACTTCGGAAGGCCGGTATCTGCCTTTTTCTTTTCCGGCTTCTCCACGTCCCGGACCGGCTTGGGATTTCGCAGATCCTCAGACACTTCCGCGACCGCCTTCTTGATGTCAAGCGTCCCGCCGATGTTCGGCAGGATATCCAGCATGTTCGCGATGAAAAGACCGGCGCCAACCGGCGCAAGGCCAATCAAAAAGCAGCCGAAGCTGATGATGTTCCAGCGCTTCCTGCTCCGCTTTTTTCGCTCCTGCAAGTCGTTAAAGTCCATGGTGCTCCTCCTTGCTTCAATATCACTATTTTATCGCAAATTTCCACGCATGTAAAGCAAATGTTCCGGAATCGGACGAAAATATTTGGAGAAGAAGCAGTTTCTCCGGATGATACCGGGCGGCGCGGTCTTTTTCAGGCCGGGAAAGCGTTTGAAATACTTGCTTTTTGCGTAAAATCATTGTATAGTATCATTAGAGTACAATTCCGGTTTCGGCTTCCGGCAAATCCGCGCCATCTGCGCTTAACCGAAAAGATCCAAATACTTTTTATGGAGGTCATTTCAATGGCGAACACTCCCCTGATCGGCTCGGCCATCATCGGCCAGTCCGGCGGTCCCTCCGCCGTGATCAACGCATCCGCATACGGCGTCATCCGCACCGCCCTCGACAGCGAGTACATCACAAAGGTCTACGGCGCAAGCCACGGCATCAAGGGCGTTCTGAACGACCGGCTCTTCGTAATGGACGAAGAGGACCCCAAGGAGCTGGAGAAGCTCCTCTACACCCCGTCGTCCGCGCTCGGCTCCTGCCGTTACAAGATGAAGGATCCCGATGTGGACGACACCGACTACAAGCGCATTCTCGAAATCTTCAAGAAGTACAACGTCCGCTATTTCTTCTACAACGGCGGCAACGACTCCATGGACACCTGCAACAAAATCAGCCGCTACTGCGCAAAGATGGACTATGAATGCCGCGTGATCGGCGTTCCCAAGACCATTGACAACGACCTGTATGGCACGGACCACTGCCCCGGCTTTGCCTCCGCCGCGAAGTACATTGCGACCTCCCTGATGGAAGTCAGCCGCGACTCCCGCGTCTATGACGTCGGCCAGATCACCATCGTGGAGTGCATGGGCCGGCACGCCGGCTGGCTCACCGCCGCGGCCTGCCTGGGCAATCTGTACGGTGACGGTCCCGATCTGATCTATCTGCCCGAGGTCGACTTTGACATGGATCAGTTCCTCGCCGACGTCAAACGCGTCTATGACGAGACCGGCAAGTGCCTCGTCGCGGTTTCCGAAGGCGTTCACTATGCCGACGGCAGCTTCGTCTCCGAAGCCAAGACCTCCGGCACCGACGGCTTCGGCCACGCCCAGCTCGGCGGTCTGGCTGCCCGGCTGGCAGCCCTGGTCAAGGCCGAGACCGGCGCGAAGGTCCGCGGCATTGAGCTGAGCCTGCTGCAGCGCTGCGGCTCCCACTGCGCCTCCGCCACCGACATCGAGGAGAGCTTCAACGCCGGCAAGGCGGCCGTCAAGGCCGCCCTCTCCGGGACCACGGGAAAGATGGTCGGCTTCCGCTGTGACCGCACCGACGGATACAAGTGCGAATACGTCCTGCTTGATCTGATGGACGTCGCCAATGCCGAGCAGAAGGTGCCCCTGGAATGGATTACGCCGGAGCACAACGGCGTTACGAAGGATTTCGTGGCATACTGCCTGCCTCTGATCCAGGGCGAAACGAAGCAGCCGAAGATCACCGGCCTGCCCGACTTTGCGCACCTGAAGAAGGTTCTGGCAAAGTAATCGAATCCGCTGAGGGGTCGGCTTTTCTTGGCCGGCCCCTCTTTGTACGTTCATCTTCAGACCAGCAAGCCGCCAGAGGGAACAATGGAACAAAAATCCTATCTTGCAATTGACCTCAAATCCTTTTATGCCTCGGTCGAATGCGTGGAGCGGGGGCTGGACCCGCTGCAGACAAATCTGGTCGTGGCAGACGAGAGCCGGACAGACAAAACCATCTGTCTGGCCGTTTCCCCTGCCCTGAAGGCCTGGGGCATCCCCGGCCGGCCCAGGCTGTTCGAGGTAAAACAGCAGGTTGCCGAGATCAACGCGCGCAGGCGCTGCTCCGCCCCGGGCGGTTCCTTTACCGGGAAATCCTGGGACGCGGCCGAGCTTGCCGCCAATCCCGCGCTGGAGCTGGACTTTCTCGTCGCTGTGCCGCAGATGGGGCACTATATGGACTGCAGCGCAGGGGTCTACCAGACCTATCTCAACTACGTCGCACCGGAGGACATCCACGTCTATTCCATCGACGAGGTCTTCATTGACGCGACGCCGTACCTCGGAACCTGGCACTGCACACCGCGGGAGCTGGCAATGAAGATGATCCGGGACGTCCTCGCCCGGACCGGCGTTACCGCGACTGCAGGCATCGGAACAAACCTCTATCTGGCTAAGATCGCAATGGACATTGTCGCAAAACACATTCCGGCGGACAAGGACGGCGTGCGCATCGCAGAGCTGGACGAGCTGTCCTACCGGGAACAGCTTTGGGACCATTTGCCGCTGACCGATTTCTGGCGCATCGGTCCGGGGATCGCGAAAAAGCTGGCTTCCAACGGGATGCATACGATGGGCGACATTGCACGCTGCTCGGTGGGAAAGGCCGGCGACCGGCTCAACGAAAATCTGCTCTTTCGGCTCTTCGGCGTCAACGCGGAGCTGCTGATCGACCACGCCTGGGGTTATGAACCCTGTACGATCGCCGCAATCAAGGCCTTCAAGCCGGCCGTAAACAGTATCTCCTCCGGTCAGGTGCTCTTCCGGCCCTACCGGTTTGAGGAGGCGCGGCTGATCGTGCGTGAAATGACGGATTCTCTCATCCTGGATCTGATCGACAAGGGGCTGATGACCAATCAGATCGGTCTGGGCATCGGATACGACATTGAAAACGTCGGAAAGCAGGATGGCTACCGCGGACAGGTTGAACGGGACGGCTACGGCAGAACGATGCCGAAGGGGGCCAACGGGACGGCAAACCTCGGCGCCTATACGGCTTCGACAAAGGAAATCCTCGCTGCAATGGATCATCTCTTCGAGCAGATTGCAGACCCCGCACTCACGATCCGGCGCATCACAGTTGCCGCAAATCGGGTGCTGAGCGAGCAGTTCATCTCCGCGCGCCCGATGCAGTTAAGCCTCTTTGAGACGCCGGCGGAACTGGAAGATGCAGAATCGGCACGCAGGCGGGAGAAAAGCCGGCAGAAGACGATTCTGGAGATCCGGAAACGCTACGGAAAGAACGCCATTGTGAAGGGCATGAATCTGGAAGAGGCCGGCACCGCGATGGAGCGAAACGAGCAGGTCGGCGGCCACCGGAAGTAAAGAGACGTCACCTATGAATGAGAAAATGACCGTTGAACGCAAAATACGGGCCGGTGCACAAGCTGCACCGGCCCGGGGTTTTTCTGGTATTATTTCGCGTAGTCGACGGCCTTGGTCTCGCGGATCAGGTTGATCTTGATCTGGCCGGGGTATTCGAGCTCGGCTTCGATCTTCTTGGCAATGTCGTGGGCCATCAAAACCATATTGTCTTCGGAAACGTCTTCCGGCTTCACCATGATGCGGACCTCGCGGCCAGCCTGGATCGCATAGGCCTTCTCGACGCCGGGGAAGCTGCCGGTCAGCTCTTCGAGCTTTTCCAGACGGCGGACATAGCTCTCGACGTTCTCGCGTCTGGCGCCGGGTCTGGCAGCGGAAATCGCGTCCGCAGCCTGGACCAGGCAGGCAATCACCGTCTTTGCTTCCACGTCGCCGTGGTGCGCTTCGATGGCATGGATAACTTCGGGGCTTTCCTTGTACTTATGCGCAAGCTCGACTCCGAGCTGGACGTGACTGCCTTCCATCTCATGGTCAACGCTCTTGCCCAGGTCATGCAGCAGGCCGGCGCGCTTGGCAAGGGCAACATCCTCGCCGAGCTCGCTCGCGAGCAGGCCGGCAATGTGCGCGACCTCCATCGAGTGGTTCAGCACATTCTGACCGTAGGAGGTGCGGTACTTCTGGCGGCCCAGCAGCTTGATCAGCTCGGGATGCAGACCGGTCACGCCGGTCTCGAAGCAGGCGCGCTCCCCCTCTCGCTTGATGATCTGCTCGACCTCACGGCGGGCCTTTTCGACCATGTCTTCAATTCTGGTCGGGTGAATCCGCCCGTCGGCAATCAGCTTCTCCAGCGCGACGCGGGCAATCTCGCGGCGGACCGGATCGAAGGAGGAAACCGTAATGGCTTCCGGTGTGTCGTCAATGATCAGATCAACGCCCGTGATGGTTTCCAGGGTTCGAATGTTGCGGCCCTCGCGGCCGATGATCCGGCCCTTCATCTCATCATTGGGCAGAGCTACCACAGAAACCGTCGCTTCGGCAGCATGGTCCGCCGCACAGCGCTGAATCGCGGTGGAAATGATCTCGCGGGCCAGCTGATCGGAATTGTCCTTCAGCTCGGCTTCGATCTCTTTGAGCCGGATCGCCGCATCATGACGGGCTTCGGTCTCCATATTCTTAATGATGAAGGCCTTCGCCTCTTCCTGGGTGAGCCCGGAGATTTTTTCCAGCATCTCCAGCTGGGATTTCTTTACGAGGTTGATCTCCTCCTGGGTGGCCGCAATCGCCTGCTGACGCTTGCGGATCTCCTCTTCCTTGCGTTCGTAGTTGTCTAACTTTTTGTCGAGGGATTCTTCCTTCTGCTGCAGACGGCGCTCCTGCTTGTTGAGCTCCGTGCGGCGCTCCTTGATTTCCTTTTCGTTTTCTGTGCGAGTTTTATGGATCTCCTCCTTGGCTTCCAGAAGCATTTCACGCTGTTTGTTTTCGCCGCTCTTGATGGCCTCGTTTATCATGCGTCTGGCTTCTTCCTCCGCGCTGCCGATCTGCTTTTCAGCGACCTTCTTGCGGTAGGTCACGCCAACAAAGAAGAAAATGATGGCTCCAATCAAAAATCCCGCGATGGGCAGGACATAATTATACCATTCCATAACTCCGCACACCTCCTCTCAATCAGAATTGGGTATGCCGAGAATCAGTAACACCCGCGCCGATCTCCCCGAAAGAAAGGCATGGGTAAACAAATCCATCGATTATTGTATCGCCAAACCCCCCTATTGTCAAGGATTAAATTCCGGGAAAACAATATAATGACACGATAAGATCAGTTCGATTTGGACTTTGATTTTTTGCCGCCGTGTGATATACTGTGAAAAAAAGATCAGGAGGCAAAGGATGGAGCTTATATGCACAGCGTCCCGAAACGCGAAGCTGCTGTCCATTCTCCGCAGGGAACTGCGAATCTCGGACGGATTGATCCGGAGGCTCAAGCCGCTGGATGCTTTTACCGTCAACGGGGCGCACGTGCACACAAATCACCCGGTCCGTCCGGGGGATGTCGTCCGTGTTGCCATCGACGAGGCTGCGCCGGACTTTCCGGCAGAAGACGGCCCGCTGGAGATCCTCTATGAGGACGAATGCCTGATTGCAGTGGACAAGCCCGCCGGGATTCTGGTTCACCCCAGCTTTACCCGCCAGACCGGGACCCTCGCGAATCATCTGCTCGGGTACTACCGCCGGACAAACCAGCCGGCAAAGGTGCATGTGCTGACCAGGCTCGACCGGGATACGATGGGTGTGGTCATCTTCGCGAAAAACGCCTGGGCGCACTGGCTCCTGATGGAGGAACTGGAAAAAGGGCAGATCACGAAAATCTATTCCGCACTGACTGTCGGAGGTCCGGAACGGAATGCGGGCGTAATTGATCTGCCGATCGGACGATGCGCCGCGCCGAGCCTGCTGCGGCAGGTCGACCCGAACGGAAAGCCGGCTTGCACAGAGTATCGGGTAATGGAACGAAGGCAAACCGCGGATGGAATACGGTGTCTGTTGGAGCTCCGGCCGATTACCGGACGAACGCACCAGCTTCGGGTCCACTGCGCACACGAGGGCTTCCCGATCCTGGGAGACCCTCAATACGGCGGCGGCAGCGGCGGACAGCAGCTGATTGCCAGCGAAATCCACCTGATTCACCCGATCACCGGACAAGCGTTGGTCATTCACTCAAAACAGCATTTTGTATAGATTTCGGTCAAAGCAAAAAAAGAAAGCACCCACATTTCTGTGAGTGCTTCTTTTGTGTTGGCGTTATCTATTTTCGCGGTTAGGGCAACGATCCTTTTTGCGG
>CAMOLY010000026.1 GCA_946619065.1 uncultured Clostridia bacterium
AGGAGGGGAAGTAGGCGGAGCCGCCCACCTTGCCCTCGCCGTTGCCCACCTCGATGAGGTTCAGCACGTCGTCCCGCTTGGCGGTGTAGCCGGCATAGTTGTCGAAGTTGCCGAAGGTGGTGCCGGGGTGGTTGAACTGGGACACCACCGGAACAGGATTGCCGTTTGCATCGAAGGGGATGTCCTTGGTCGCGTTGACACCGGTGACCTCCGTGCCGCCGCGGGTGGTCTTGGCTTCATCGCCGTTGACGTCCAGACCCTTGTCGGCGTTGTACATCAGATCGTTGTACAGATGCATGCCGGCGTAGCCGGTCTTGTTGTTGAGATCCTTGTTGTTGCGGGAGACCGTGCCGTAGGTGTTGAAGCTGTTGGTGTGGCCGGGGCCGCCGGACCAGGTCATCTCGTAGCCGTAGAGGCAGATGAAATCGTCCCACTTGTCGTTGTACGCGTGGGCGGTGGCGCGGGCCTCTTCCCACTTGGTCGTGGTGCCGGTCGCGTTCTTGGACAGGGAGGTCAGATCGTAATAGCTGGACGTGGTGGCGGTGGCGGTGGTGTCGAAGTAGTTGGAGTGGTCGGTGACAACCAGGAAATCCATGTTGTCGACCTCGTGCGCATGCTCATACGCGTCCTCCAGCGTACCGGCGCCGTCGGAATACTCCGCGGTATGGGAGTGGACCTGACCGAAGTACAGGGACTCGCCGCCCTCACCGATGAAGAAGTTCCAGTTCCGGGTCACGCGCTTGCCGTCCGCGCGGGTGATTGTGACCGCCAGGCTGTGTTTGCCCTCTGCAAGGTCCTCGGCAGGCGTGTAGACATATTTGCTGTCGGAAACAGTGCCGGTCACAGGGGTCTCATCGAGGATCAGCTCGAAGGTCGGGTTCTCTCCGACGTTGGCGAAGGTGACAGAGATTTCCGGCTTCGTGACCTCGCCGGTGGCGGAATTCGGGGCCGGAGAGACCTCGAGAATCAGCGGCTCATCCAGGATCTCCACCGTCTCGGTCAGGGTGGGGGTCAGGTTCATCGAGTCGGTCACCTTGATCTCAACGGTCAGGGTCTCATGTCCTTCCAGATCGGAGGCGGGGATCGTGAAGGTGCCGATCTTGTTGTTGTATTCGGCTGTCGCGGCGACCGCGGAGGACGCGGCGCCGTCGAACCAGTAGCGGACTGTGGTGGCGGTGATCTCGTTGAGGTCGTTCACGGTGAACTCGACCGGGCAGTCGGCGCCGACCGCGGGAGCCATCGCCTTGCTCAGGAAGATGCTCGGGTTGACCACGTAGCCGCAGTCATACCGATCTTCGACCGGAATGAAGTTCATCGCAAAAATCTCCGGGGAACTGGAGTTGTAGGAGTAGCCGGCAAAGAGATCGTTGAAGAACTCAATATAGACCGGGTTGCCCTTCCAGGAAGCGGTCTTGTTCTTCATCAGCCAGCCACCGGTGATCTGGGAGAGGGTCCACTTCGTGTAGTCGTTCTCCGCGTCCACCAGGATCAGGCTCTCGTCGTTGACGGTCTTGCCGTTCTCATCCTGATAGTTTTCGGTCATGCCGAGGTACTTGTCGCCGGTTTTGAAGGTGTACTCGTCGCCGGAGATCGAAACCGTGAAGATCAGACCGCCGTCGCCGATGTTTGCGTAGGGCAGGCTGCCGTCCGGGGCGAGGGTCGCTGCTGCCACAGTCAGATTGGGCTTGGCAGCGTCCGGGCCGGTGGGCTGGCCGAAGACGCCCTTGGCCGCGTCGTTGTAGATGACGACCTTGGCGCCGTCCTCCGGCAGCGCGCCGGCTTCCTGAATCTTGCCCACCCGGCCGTCGTCATCCGCGCCGGTCATGGCGAACTTCATCTGGAAGTACTGGGGCGTTGAGGACTTGTAGGACCAGCCGCAGAACTTCTGGCCGCCGTACTGCTCCAGATAGACGTCGGAGTTGCCGCCCCATTTGTAGTCGGCGTTCATGATGTTGAACGCACCGGTCATGTTGGCCTGGTCCGGCATGATCGTCCACCTGGAACCGGATTCCGGCGTATCAAGCAGGATCATCTTTTCCGTGCCTTCACTGGTATCCTGGATGGCCAGATACTTTCCGCCCAGGGTGAAGTAGTAGGTGCCGTCGGCGTTCTTGATGAACTTTACGATGGCGGTGCCGTCGGGGAGCTTTTGAATGCCGTTGCCGTCGGAGGTCAGTTCGACAGCCTTGGAGGCACAGTTGCCGCCCGTGATGTCATAGCCCATGACATAGCCGGTCTTGCCGTCCGTGCCCGGATTGAAGATGACGCCGTAGCTCATATCGGCAGGGGCCGTGGAGATGAGCTCCGCGCCGGTGTCCACTGCCACGTCCGCGGCAAGGACAGAAACCGGGAGGATGGAGAGTACCATTGCAAGGACAAGCAGCATTGCAAGAGCTTTTGTGAAGCGTTTTTTCATTGTATGCCCTCCTATTTATTCTTACAGGGGGTTTCCCCTTCATGGGGACGCTTTCCCACCTATAGTTCTATTTCAGCATATCACATTTTGCGCGGTTTTTCCACCATTATTTTTGAAATTATCCAGCAGATCCGCAGTGGCCGCTGCGACGCGAAGCCAAAGCAGCGGCCAGAACCTCGAAAAACGCTTCGCGCCATGACCGCTGTGGTCAGCGGCCACTACAATGTGGGGACGACGGAACAGATATCATTCTTTTTGAAAAGCTGCAAAAAGCAGCTCCGCGAAATCTCTTTCACGGAGCTGCCCTGTCGTTTTCGGTTATGCCTCATCCTCCGGAGCCTGGGCCGGCGTTTCCGGCGCGGCTTTCTCAGCCGCTTCCGCCTGCTGCTTCTCCAGCTCGGCAAAGCGGTCGAAGATGGACTCGGATTCCGCCTCGGGAATCGGCTTGCCTTCCATGCAGGCGTCAAACTGGCGGCGGGTCATGGTGTCATGGGTCAGCAGATAGCCTGCCACAGCCTCCAGCTTGTCGTCATGCTCGGTCAGGATGGCCCTGCAGCGGTCATAGGATGCGTCAATGATCGTGCGGACCTCGTCATCGATGATGCCGGCGGTCTCCTCGGAATAGGGACGGGTGCGGCCCATGCTCATGCCGATGAAGACCTCGCTGTCGTCGCCGTAGCGGACGGTGCCCAGCTTGTCGGACATGCCGTAGCGGGTCACCATCTCATGGGCAATCTGCGTGGCCTGCTGAATGTCGGCGGAGGCGCCGGTGGAGATGTCCTCCATTTTCAGCGACTCGGCGACCCGGCCGCCGAGAGAAGCGACGATATCCTCAAGCATCTCGCCGCGGCTGACGTCGTCCTGATCCTCCTCGGGGAGGAACATTGTCAGGCCGCCTGTGGGACCGCGGGGAATGACCGTGATCATCTGCACCGGGGCGTGGTGGGGCAGATACCAGGCTGCCACCGCATGACCGGCCTCGTGGTAGGCAGTCAGCTTGCGGGTGCGCTCGGAGATCTTCCTGCTCACCTTCTTCGGTCCTGCAATCACCTTCAGAAGTCCCTCCTCCAGGTCCTCCATCAGGATGCAGGGGCGGTTTGCGCGGCCTGCCAGCAGGGCAGCCTCGTTGAGCAGGTTTTCCAGGTCCGCGCCGGTCATGCCGACCGTGGCACGGGCGACCACATGCAGGTCCACCGTATCGGCCAGAGGCTTGCCCTTGGAATGAACCTTGAGGATCTCCTCGCGGCCCTTGCAGTCCGGCTTGCCGATATAAATCTGGCGGTCAAAGCGGCCCGGACGCAGCAGGGCGGGATCGAGAATGTCCTTGCGGTTGGTGGCAGCCATCACGATGACGCCGGTGTTGCCGGTGAAGCCGTCCATCTCAACCAGCAGCTGGTTCAGCGTCTGCTCGCGCTCGTCGTGTCCGCCGCCGAGGCCGGAGCCTCTGTGGCGGCCGATCGCGTCGATCTCGTCGATGAAGACAATCGCGGGCGCCATCTTCTTGGCCTGGTCAAAGAGGTCGCGGACACGGCCCGCGCCGACGCCCACATAGAGCTCCAGGAAGTCGGAGCCGGAGATGGACAGGAACTGCACGTTCGCTTCGTTTGCGACCGCCTTTGCCAGCATCGTCTTGCCGGTGCCCGGAGGGCCGACCAGCAAAACGCCCTTCGGAACCTTCGCGCCCAGCTTGTTGAAGCGGTTGGGGTCGCGGAGGAAGTCCACAATCTCCTGCAGCTCGGCCTTCTCCTCTTCGCAGCCGGCCACATCCGCAAACGTCACGCGGCGGTCCGGCTTGCCGATCCGGGCGTTGGCCCTGCTGAACTTCATCGCCGACGCTCCTCCGCCCATGCGGTTCATCAGGAACATCATGATCACAATGAAGACCACGCCGACAATCAGCATCGGCAGCAGACTTGTCAGGAGCCAGGAGCCCTGCGACTCGGGCAGAACGTCGTATTCCACAAGCTTGCCGCTCTCGAGCTGCTCGGAAATCGTCTGACCGAGATCGGAATAGAACAGATTGAAGTCCGGCAGCTTGTACTCGAGCTTCGTCTCGTCGCGGAAGGGCTCGCGGAGCTTCATTGTCAGCGTATCGTCGTCAATGGAGAAGGACTCGACCTGCTCCTTGCGGAACAGCTCAATGACCTCCGAATACTTGAGCTCCACGCTGTTTGAGGCGCTGAACAGCTTCACAAGCGTAAAAATCATGGCGGCAAACAGAATCAAATAGAGAATTGCTGCGCCGCGCCTGGGTTGCGCTTTCTTCATTCACCTTTTCCTCACTTACCGGCATCCGCAGACGCCTCATACTGAAACAGCAGCGCCTCATCTCCCGGCGCCGCGCAAAATGCGGGGTTCAGCCCCAGACCGAACACCGCGACCACCTCGTCACCCAGCAGCAGAACGGGCAGACGTCCACGCCGGGAAACGGGGATCTTTCGATCGATCATCAGGGCCTTGACGGTCTTGGTACCGCCAGCGAGCGTCAGACGGTCGCCCGGGCGTCTGCCCCGCGCCATCCAGCCGCGCTTTGTTATCATATCACACTTTACCGCAAATATGGTAAGGTTTTTTTGACAGGAATCTAAACTTTTTGTAACGAAACAGGAAATTGTCCCCCCGCCGCCGGGAAGAACCGTCGTTCCGGGTACCTTCAGCGGGCAGGGCGGGATGGAATCGGCCGGAGCGGCCGGGTGCAGCAGAAGTCTGTCATAGCTCCGGCAGATCCGGACGCCGCCGGGAAGGACCCTGCTTGCCGAGGGGTTCCGGCTGCGCAGCAGGTCTTCCAACTCGCTGACCCGGCGCTCGGACGGGTTCTCCTGGCCCAACTCCTCCAGCGCGGCGCACAGGACCCGGCGGCGCAGCACAGGGTCCAGCTCCAGCAGCGCCGGGACGGCGTAACCGCCCGGAACCCGGCAGCGCTCCGCCGCGGAGGCGGCAAGGGTGGCAAGATAATGATCTTCCGCCCGGATCAGGCGCATTGTCCGCCCCGCAGCCTCGTCAAAGCGTGGATTTTCTTCCCGCAGAAGCGGTACAACCCGGTGGCGGATCCGATTGCGCAGACAGTCGTCTCCCGCGTTGCTGCTGTCCTCGACGTGGGGAATGCCGTTTTCCTCCAGATACGCCAGAACCGCACCGTGCCGCACGCAGAGCAGCGGACGGATCAATCGGCCCCGGGTGGGCGGGATTCCTCCGAGCCCCCGCGGTCCGGTTCCCCGGAGCAGGTGGAGCAGGAGCGTCTCGGCGTTGTCGTCGAGATTGTGGGCCGTGGCGATCTTCCCGGGCGCGGTCTGCTCCAAAAAGCGGTAGCGCAGCTCCCGCGCGGCCGTTTCCAGGCTCTTGCCGGTCTGCGCGGCAAAGGCTGCGGCGTCTCCCCTGCCAACGGTCAGCGGGATTTCCCATTGGGCGCAGAGGGATCTGCAGAAGGCCTCGTCACGGTCGGCCTCCTCCCCCCGCAAGCCGTGGTGAAAGTGGGCGGCGCGGAGCGTGATGCCCAGCTCCTGCCGCAGCGCCCGCAGCACGGCCAGCAGTGCGGTCGAATCCGCGCCCCCGGAGAAGGCGACGGTTACATCGTCGCCAGGAGCAGTCATTTCGTTTTCCCGGAGACAGGCAAGGACGGTTGATACCAGATTCATTGTATTCTGTCCATGACGCGGCCCATGCCGGCGTTATTGCTCGGTATGGATCGTGTCCAGATCGGAGAAGGTGAAGAACTGCGGCAGCCACGAGACCTTGACGGTGCCGGGTTCGCCGTGACGGTTTTTCGCCACGATGCACTCGCAGATGTTCTTCTCCTCGGTGTTCGGATTGTAATAGTCATCCCGGTAGAGCAGGATGACCTGGTCCGCGTCCTGCTCGATGGCGCCGGATTCGCGGAGGTCTGAGAGCATCGGCCGTTTATCCGTTCTTCCTTCGGCCGCACGGGAGAGCTGGCTCAGGCAGATGACCGGGACGTTCAGCTCCTTGGCCATGATCTTCAGAGACCGGGAGATTTCGCCCACGATCTGCACGCGGTTTTCGCCCTTGCTCGAGCCGCCGGCGCCGGTCATCAACTGCAGATAGTCGACGACGATCAGGCCGAGATTGTCCAGACGGCGGCAGAGAGAATTCATCTCGGCGACCGTGATGGCCGGATTGTCGTCCACCCGGATATCGGTTTTGGACAGGGCTGCAGCGGCCACACCGACCTTTTCCCAGTCATCCAGTTCCAGCTTGCCGGTGATCAGCTTGTTGGCGTCCACAAAGCTCTCGTTGGCCAGCAGCCGCGTGCCGAGCTGCTCCCGGGACATCTCAAGGCTGAAGAAGGCGACGGTTTTCCCGGTCTTCTTTGCCACGTTGGAGACCATATTCAGGGCAATCGTGGTCTTGCCCATGCCGGGGCGGGCCGCAACGATGATCAGGTCCGAGTTGTTCAGGCCGTTGATTTTCCGGTCCAGCGCCCGCAGACCGGTGGAATGGCCCGGGAACTCGCTGCTGGACTTTGACAGCTCATAGAGATGGGTGAAAAGGCGCGACATCACGGTGCCGATCCGCTCCAGGGCTTCGTCCGCGTTGCCGCGGCTGATCGAGAAGATTCTCCGCTCGGCGTTGGTCAGAATATCGCTCGTCGTGCCCTCTCCGCGGAAGACGTCGCCGTTGATGTCATCGGCGGCCTTCGAGAGGCTGCGCAGGATTGCCTTGTCGCGGACGATGTCCGCGTAATAGCGGACGTTTGCCGCGGTGGGGGTGATCTCCATCAGCTGGCGGAGATAGGCCGGCGTCGCCTGCGCGTCGTAGTATCCGTTTTGCTTGAGCTGATCGATGACCGTCACCAGGTCCACCGCCTGACCGAAGTTGAACATCAGGTAGATGGTCTCATAGAGCTCCTGGTTCTGCTTGAGAAAAAAGTCCTCCGGCCGCAGAATCCCGACGACCTCGCTCACGCAGCGGCTGTCGATCAGCATGGCGCCAAGCACCGCCTGCTCCGCCTCCAGAGACTGGGGCGGCTGGCGGTTCAGAATGTCATCGTATTCCGGCATGGCCGCCTCATTTCTCCTGAACGTCAAGCTTCAGCGGCGCGCTGATCTCATAGCCCAGCTTGCACTTCACGGTATACTGGCCCACCGTCTTGATCGGCTCCTCGATCAGGATTCTGCGCTTGTCCAGATCATAGCCCTGCTCCTTCAGCGCGTCGGAGACCTCCTGGCTGGTGACCGAGCCGAAGAGCCGGCCCGCGCCGCCGCCCTTGGCAAAGATCTTCAGCGTCATCCCGCGGAGCTTTGCCGCCAGGGCGGTGGCTTCCTCGCGCTGACGCTGCTCTTTTTCCTGTCTGGCCTTGTCGTTCATTTTCATCGTGTTCACATTGTCCGCCGTGGCTTCGATCGCCATCTTGCGGGGAAAGAGAAAGTTCCGGGCAAAGCCGTCGGAAACCTCGACGAGCTGGCCCTTCTTTCCCTGGCCGCGCACGTCCTGCAGCAGAATAACCTTCATGTAAAGCACTCCTTTCGGTGTTGCGTAAGCGTTTCTTAATCGTTGGCGTAATACCGGTCGATGGCTCCCAGCAGAATCGACTTCGCCTGCTCCATCGAGACATCTTTCAGCTGAACGCCGGCGGTGGCGGCGTTTCCGCCTCCGCCCAGCGGCTCGAGCACCATCTGCACGTTTGTGCTTCCCATCGATCTGGCGGAAATAAAGATCCGGTCCTTCTGGCGGAAGAGGACAAAGGAGGTCTCGATTCCGTCAATCGACAGAAGCTCGTCCGCCGCCTGTCCCGCCAGGGCGCGGTTGGTCTCGGCGTCCTCGCAGGAGATGGCAATGCTGTCACGGTAGAATCTGGCTTCCTCGATGATCTGGTAGCGGTGTACCGTGTCCTCAAAGTCGTTTTTGAACAGCTTCTTGATTTCAACCGGGTCGGCCCCCTGATAGCGCAGGAAGGCAGCCGCCTCAAAGGTCCGGCTGTTGACCCGTACCGTGAAATTCTTGGTGTCCAGCACAATGCCGGCCATCAGCGCGGCGAGCTCGCAGGGCAAAATCGTCTTCGCGTCCACCGCATAGGTCAGCAGCTCTGTGACCAGCTCGCTGGCGGATGAGGCAAAGGGCTCATGCAGATTCAGAGCGGCATTGGCGATGTAGTCCGCAGCGCGGCGGTGATGATCGATCACGGCGACGCGGGAGATGGATTCCAGCAGCGGCTTGCTCTCCACCTGGTCCGGTCGGTTTGTATCCACGACCACCAGCAGACTGTTCGCATCCGATGAGATCAGCGCATCGTCCGCAGAGAGAAACGCGTCTTTATAATGTTCATCCCCGCGAAGCAGGGTCAGGAGCTTCGGCGCGGTGGCCGTGCTGAGGTCGGTGACAATATTCGCCCGCTTGCCCAGGCTCCGGCAGAGGGCAAGGATGCCGCAGGCCGCGCCGATCGCGTCCGCGTCGGCATTCTTGTGGCCCATCAGGAAGACACGGCTGGACTGGGAAATCAGCGCGCTCATTGAAGAGGCCATGACCCTGGCCTTGACCTTGCTGCGGCGCTCGGTCTCGGCGGCGCGGCCGCCATAGAAGGCGAAGTCGAAGCGGTCCTTGATGACCGCCTGGTCGCCTCCGCGGGACAGCGCCATCTCCAGCGCAAGCGCAGCAAAATCATAGTTTTCCTGGAAGCCGGAGCCGTCCTTGCCGACGCCAAAGGAGAGCGTGGCCGCGATGCCGTTGGGGTTCGTCACCTCCCGGACCGTTTCAAGCAGGGAGAATTTGCCCTCTGTGATGCGGAACAGGTCCTTCGCCTCAAAAATGAACAGGAACCGGTTTCGCTCGAGCCTGCGCAGCAGGCCGCCGATGTCCTCCGCCCAGCTGCCGATGCGGCTGTTGAGGGCGGCGTTCAGATTGGAGACCGCCGTATCGTTGAGGTTGTTGGTCAGCTCATCGTAGTTGTCGATCAGAATGATGGAAACCACCGGCCGGGAGCGAAGATACTCGTCTCTGGTGTCCAAAAGCTCGGTCGTATCCACCCACTGTAGAAGGGCAATTTCCTTCTCATCCGTGCTCTGCTTCGGCTGATAGCCGAGACAGCGCCAGCGGCGGTCGCGGATAACCTGATCGTCCGGCGCCTCCAGCTTGCCCGCGCGAACCCAGTCCAGCTCCGCACCGGGCAAAACCGCGCGCAGGGTCTCCCCGACCTTGGATTCAGCCGTCCCGAGGGCCTTCTGGAACTGGCGGTTGTGCCACAGGATCTCTCCGTTGGAAAGCTGGACCGTGGCCATCGGATACGGCGCGCCGGAAGCGGCCGATTGGCTGAGCCGGTCGACGCTGGACTGCACATAGGCAGCGATGCCCTTTCCCCGCTGGCGCGTGGAAAAAATCATGCACAGAAGCAGAATCACGGCAGCTGCAGCCATCGCAATGGCAATTTCATACCGGCGATAAAACAGCTCCACGCCGGCAAATATAAGCAGCACAATTCCAAACAGATAGGATTCGTTCCGCAGCAGTCGTTTCAAATTTCGCTCCATGCTCTTCCTCCCGTCGTTCATAGATAGGCGGCGGACCTTATTTGCGCATAGGCCTGCATCTTATAATTTCGTAAGGTATATTATAACAGAGTCTGACCGATTATGCTACAACAATTTCGAGTTTTTTCGCTTTTTTATAAGAAATTCTCCGTCGGCAGCATGGACCTGCCAACGGAGAATCTTCCTGTGCCCTTATTCGGAGAGCGCGACTCTGCGGTCCCGGAACAGCAGGGAAATGCACCAGATGCCCGCGAGGGCGACGACGCCGTAGATAATGCGACTGAGCACCGCGCCCTGTCCGCCGCCGATCCACGCAACGAGGTCAAACTGAAAGACCGAAATCAGGCCCCAGTTCAGCGCTCCGATGATCGTAATAAGCAGTGCGGCTGTATCCATTTGAGATCCTCCTTGTCATTTGGTTTTGCGTTACAGTTTGCCCGCTGCATCGGATAATATACGCGCATGCATTTTTTGCAGAATTCTATGCGAAAATTGGAAATCCCGGTTGCATTTGCCGCTGCTTCCTGTTATAATAAAAGATGCCAAAAAATGCGCTGAAAAGTGAGGTATTTTCTATGAACGCTTTTTTACCCGCTGACATTCTTCTGCCCAAGAATGCGCCGATGGAAAAGTGGGCTGTCATCGCCTGCGATCAGTTCACCTCCGACCAGGCCTATTGGGATCGCGTCCGCAAGAACGCCGAAGGCAGCCCCTCCACAATCAACCTGATTCTCCCCGAGGCCGAGCTCGGCACCCCCTCCGAGGCGGAGCACACCAAGCTCATCA
>CAMOLY010000027.1 GCA_946619065.1 uncultured Clostridia bacterium
CCGCAATGATCGGGGCAGCGCCGGTGCCGGTGCCGCCGCCCATGCCGGCGGTGATAAAGACCATGTCGGTGCCCTCGAGAGCCTTTGCGATGGCCGCTCTGGACTCCTCAGCCGACTTTTTGCCGATCTCCGGCTTGGAGCCGGCGCCCATGCCGCCGGTCAGCTTTTCGCCGATCTGAAGCTTGTTGGGGCACTTGGACTTGTTCAGGTCCTGACGGTCCGTGTTAATGATCAGAAAGTCAACGCCCTGTACGCCGGTGCTGAGCATCCGGTTGACGACGTTGTTGCCGGCGCCGCCGACGCCGATCACCTTAATATTTACAACTTTTTCGGGATAGTCTGCCATGCCTTCGTCCTCCTATGTATCTATCATTGGATCTCAATCCGAGAAATAGTGTGTGCAGAGAATTTCCATTTATACTGTTTTATTTTATCGTGCTTTTCGCGATTGGTCAATAGATATTTTGCAAATTTTGAAAGTTTTACGATTTTTTCACCCAAATGGCAGAAAATGCGCCCCGTCGTCATCGGTAAAGGTCAGATCGATGGTTCCGGATTTGTCCTTTCCGAGCTCCTTGAGGACCGAGTCCAGGTAGTTGAGCTTGTAGGAGAGGTTTTCCGTGTTGCCCAGGCGGATCTGATACTGGGTTCCGTACCAGATGATGATGTCGTAGGAGGTCGAGACGTCCAGACCGACGATCTGTTCCGCAAAGGGTGACTGTTCAAGCTGCGGCAGAACCGCCAGCGTTGCGGTCTGCTTCGCGGCGATTTCAGACAGATCCGCACCGTCCGCCGCCGCGGGCTTGATATAGTCTCCGATTTCCGGCACCTGAATCGGCATGCCGGCCACGATCAGATGCCCGTTCACCTGTTTTTCGTCGGCGTGCTCGAGGACGCGGCCCTCCCGGCTGATCAGCCACCAGCCCCCTTGCTCATCCTGGATGCCGTAGGTCACGGTAAACTCGGTGACGGTGATGATCACGGTGTTCGGCAGCTTTTTCTTGATCTGGATTTCATTGATATAGGGCAGGGCGGCGTGGATCCGGGAGGCAACGCTCGCCTTGCTCAGACTCAGCAGGTTGTCGTCGATGTTGATGCCGGAGGCCTGGATGATCTCGTCCTTGCTGTAATAGCTGTGCCGCCCCGTCCCGGGAGTTTGTCCGGAGGTGTCCGACGCGGGATCGCCGGTCGGAGCGGTTTCGTCGGAACCGGCCAGAATATCCTTCCCGTCCGTGCCGAAATTCTGAACGTCAACGTGCTTGATTTTGAAAAAAATCATCATCGCAAGGACGATCACGCCGACAACGGCGAGCATGGTGACGAATTTAAAGCCGAAGTTTGTGTTGTAGACGCGGCGCGGTTTCCGCCGCTTCCGCTTCTGCGCCGGCTTTTGCGCAGCGGATTTCCGCTGCTCCTTTTCCCGGCCGGACGTGCCCTGCTCCTTTTCCCTGGCGCTGCGTTCCGGGCTGCGCCTTGTCTGCGGATCACCCGCCTGGGGTACGGTGTGCACGGGCGCTTCGGCTTCCGGGTCTTCCCGCGCGGCGAGCCGTTCTCTGCGGGCCCGGGCCTGTTCGGAAGCGGTCCCAGTCTGCCGTCTGGGCGGCTGCGGGCCGCGGGTATTTCTGGGCCGTTCCCGGCTCACGGCAGTGTCCCTGCGCGAAACCGGCCGGCGATTGGATTCATCCATAGCTGTTATCCGCCTTTCTGCGAAACGCACCGACAGTGCAAAACCGTCGGCGTGGGTTTCGCCAGAAATGTATGTAAGATTGATTTCGGGAAGTCCCGCTGCATAGAACGGGGAAAGCTGCCGTTAAACTTCCCGCAGATTTGCCCCCAGCGTGCACAGATTCGGGATCAGATCCTGATAACCGCGCCGAAGGATCCTGGCCCCGCGGATCAGGCTTTCCCCCTGGGCCCCCAGGGCCGCAAGGAGCATCGCCGCTCCGCCCCGGAGATCTGTCACGGTGACGTCGGCTCCGTGGAGCTGCTCGACGCCCCGGATTCGCAGGATCTGCCCTGCGGTTTCCAGATTCGCCCCCATGGCAAGCAGGGCGGGAATGTGGTGAAAACGCGACCCGAAGACGCGCTCCTCCACCACGGTTATTCCGTCCGAGCGGAGCAGCGCGGCCGTGACCAGCGGCTGGGCGTCGGTCGGAAACCCCGGGTATGGAGCGGTGACGATCGGCGGCACCGCGTGCAGACCTCCGGCGCGGACGGTCAGGGTGTCCTCCGTTTCCGCAAGCTCGCAGCCGGCGGTGCGCAGCGCGTCGAGCACCGGCTTTGAGAGCTCCGGGCGGACGCCGGTCAGCGTGATTTCGCCGCCGGCGCAGGCTGCCGCGCAGAGATAGGTCACCGTTTCCATCCGATCCGGCAGGATTTCATGGGCGGTTCCGTGGAGCGGGCCGGGCGTCAGCGTCAGGCAGGAGGTGCCGATCCCGGTGATCTGCGCGCCGCAGCCGGATAAAAAGGCCGCCAGGGAGGAAACCTCCGGCTCCTTTGCCGCGCCGATGATCCGGACGGGTCCGTCCGCGCCGAGCGCGGAGAGCAGAAGGTTTTCGGTGGCTCCCACGCTGGGGAAGGGGAGCTCGACCACCCCGGCGTGCAGCTTTCCGGATCCGATGATCCGGTCTGTCTCGGCGGAAATCTGCGCGCCGAGACGCTCCATGGCCCGAATGTGATAATCCACCGGCCGGAAGCCGAGCCAATCTCCGCCCGGGAAGGGGATGGAGGCGCGGCCGCAGGAGGTCAGGAGGGCGCCGAGAAAGAGGACGGATGCGCGCATCTGACAGGCCAGCTCGTTCGGGATCTCCGCGGGCTGCATCTGTGTGCTGTCTACAAGCAGGGTATCGCCGTCCCAGACGGTGGAAATCCGCAGCGTGTGCAGGATCTGCTCGGTCAGCTCGATATCCAGGATTTTCGGGCAGTTGCGCAGGACGAATTTCCCGCGAACAGCCGCAGTCGCGGCAAGGATCGGCAGGGCGTCGTTTTTGGCCCCGTGGATCCGCACCGTTCCGTGCAGCGCAGCGCCGCCCGTAACTTGTATGGAGTCCAAAAGAATCCCTCCTTTACAGCCTATTCTATGCATGAGGGGGGGATCATGTGCCGGAAGATTCAGCGCCCCAGCTCCAGAATGGTCTGGCAGATGCGTTCCGCGCTGTCCACGACCGCCATGCCGTGCAGGGCTTCCGTCATCGCCGCGCGTCGGGCGTTGTCATTTAACAGGTTTTCTGCCGCCGTGTAGAGCTGCTCCGCCGTCAGATCCTGTTCCCGCAGAACCATTGCCGCGCCGCGGCGTTCGAGCACCCTGGCGTTTTTCTCCTGATGGTTGTCTGTGACGTTCGGCGAGGGGATGATGATACAGGGTGTTCCCGCCGCCTGGATCTCGTTGAGCGTGGAGGCGCCGGCCCGGGTAATGATCAGGTCGGCGGCAGCCATCAGCTCCGGCATGTTGAAGATGTATTCCCGCAGATCGATGTCCGGGTGCGCCTTCAGATCCACGCCGTGCTCCCGCACATAGTCCGGCATCCAGGTCCAGCCGAAGGAGCCGGTGGCGTGGACGTGGTGCCAGGGGCAGCCGTTTTTGCACTCCAGCGCCATGAAATCGGTGATCAGATGATTCATCTCCCGCGCCCCGAGACTGCCCCAGGCGGAGACGACGAGGGGACGGCCGTCCAGTTTCAGTCTGGCCCGGGCCTCGTCGCGCTTTGTGTAGAGGAACTCCTCCCGCACCGGCATGCCGACGACGGAGACCCGTTCCGGATGCTTGTAGTATTCGCGGCTCTCCGGGAAGCAGACCATGATCCGGCTTGCGTTGTCGGCAACCATGCGGGTGGTCAGACCGGGCATTGCGTTGGCCTCGTGCACCGCGGTGGGGATGCCGCGCTTTGCACCCTGCTTCAGCATCGGGTAGGAGGCGTAGCCGCCGGTGCCGACAATGACGTCGGGCCGGAAGTCCCGGATGATCCGGTCCGCCTTCCTCAGCGAGCTGCGGAGGTTTTTCAGCGTCACGACGTTGTGCCAGATGCATTTCGGCGTCAGCTTACGCTGATAGTTGGAAATCTTCAGCGTCTTCAGGGCAAAGCCCTCGCGCGGGACAAGCTTTTCCTCCATCCCGCCATCTGCGCCGACGAAGAGAATCTTTGTCTCAGGCTTTCGCGACAGCAGCAGTTTTGCCACCGAAATCGCCGGATTGATATGTCCTGCGGTTCCGCCGCAGGTAAAAACCACGTTCATGCCTTCTGCCTCCCCAGAGCCTGCTTGTTGACGCACCAGCGCGACACGCTGAGCACGACGCCCATCTCAAACATCTGCAGCAGCAGCGCCGTGCCGCCGTAGGAGAAGAAGGGCAGCGAGATGCCGGTGGCGGGCAGGAAATTGGTGACCACGCCGATGTTGAAGAAGACCTGGATTGCGAGCTTGGTGGAGAAGCCCGCAGCCACCAGGGTCCCGAACCGGTCGCGGGCGTGGATCGCGATCCAGTAGCCGCGCAGGATCAGGAGCATGAACAGGAGGATCACGGCGATTGCGCCGATCAGACCCAGCTCCTCACAGACGACGGCAAAGATATAATCGTTTTGTGCCTCAGGCAGATAGAGGTGCTTCTGCCGGCTCTTGCCGAAGCCGAGGCCCAGCAGACCGCCGGAGCTGATCGCGTAGCGGGACTGGATGATCTGGTAGCCGGTCCCCAGCGGGTCGCTTTCCGGATCCTGCCAGGCGGTCACGCGGTTTCCGGCGTAGCCCCGGTTGGACAGATAGACAAACAAGAACACGCCGAATACGACGGCGCCAATCACGAACCAGGGCCAGCGGGTTCCGCCGATCATCATCATCAGGGCGCCGATCACGCAGATGATCAGCGTGGCGGACAGATGCTTCTGCGCCACCAGCAGACCGGCAATGGCTCCGAGGATTAAAACGTAGGGCAGGACGCCATAGCGGAAGGTGTCCATCTTATCCTGCCAGACGGCCATCATTGCGGCAAAGGAGAGGATCAGGCCGAGCTTCGCAATCTCGGACGGCTGAAACTCAAGACCCAGCCGGAGCCAGCGGGTCGCGCCGTTGTGCGTCACGCCGACGCCGGGGATCAGGACCATCAGGAGCAGAACTATGGAGGCCACCAGGATCGGAATGGACAGCCGGTACCAGATGAAGTAGTTCAGACGGCCGACCACGATCGTGACCACGATGCCGAGGGCGGCGAAGCCTGCCTGCCGCACGAAATAATAGGCGGAGTTGCCGGTGTCATAGTAGGCCTTCGCGTAGCTCGCCGAAAACATCATCAGAACGCCGATGCTGGTCAGCAGAACGGTCAGAACCAGATAGGGCAGGTCGAGAATGCCCGTCTCATCCAGCTTTTCCGGTCTCAGCCGCTGGGAAGGGTCTCGTTTTTTATGAAACAGAGCCATGAAGAATCCTCCAAAGGAAGCAATCCGGCTTCCGGGAAGTGTGACGCGGCCTCGCCGCGGTTTCTGAAACGGATGGACCCGCCTCAGAAAGAAGCAGTTTATCGGATCGGAGCTGTCGCAAGCCAGGCCAGCACGCACATTGCCAGGCTGACTGCGGTGAAGACGACAAAGATTTTCACTTCACTCCAGCCGCAGAGCTCAAAGTGGTGGTGGATCGGCGTCATTTTGAAGATGCGCTTGCCATGGGTGGCCTTGAAATAGGTCACCTGCATGATGACGGAGACGGTTTCCACAATGTAGACGAAGCCAACCAGGATCAGGATCAGGGGCATATCCAGCGCAAAGGCCAGGCCGCAGACCGCGCCGCCCAGGAAGAGGGAGCCGGTATCGCCCATGAAGGTCTTTGCGGGGTGGAAGTTATAGCAGAGGAAGCCGAACAGGCCGCCCAGCAGAACAGCCGGGAAGAACGCGAGCTCCGCCTTCCCGCGGGCGATGGCCGTGACCAGGAAGAACACCATGACCGGCAGAGTCACGCCGGTGGCCAGACCGTCCACGCCGTCGGTCAGATTGACGGCGTTTACCGTGCCGACAATGACAAAGACTGCGAAGGCGATGTAGACCCAGATCGGAATATTCCAGCGGATCGAGGTGAAGGGGATCCAGAGCGAGGAGGTCAGATGCCCCGCCCGGTAGAGCAGATACAGATAGAGGGCGGAGGCGGCCAGCTGCAGCAGGATTTTCTGCAGGGCGTTGAGGCCCAGATTCTGCTTCTTTTTCACCTTGAAGAAGTCGTCCAGAAAGCCGATCGCGCCGAAAACCAGGGCAAAGGCGAAGACCAGCATCGCGGTCCAGCTTTTGTAGATCAGGCAGAGGACAAGGGTGCCGATTGCGGACGCAAGGATGAAGATCAGTCCGCCCATTGCCGGCGTTCCGGACTTGGAGGCGTGCCAGGTCGGTCCGATTTCGCGGATCGTCTGTCCCGCCTTCATCGCCCGCAGCCAGGGGATGATGAACCACCCGGCAATCAAGGCAATCAGGTAAGCGGGGATGATGGAAAGCATGATGGTAAGAATCTGACGGTCTATCATGGGAAATCCCTCCGATGTATCCGAATGAAATTGCGAATGTTACGGTCTGATGAAGAAGGCCTCCAGCACCTTTTCCAGGTGCATGCCGTGGCTGCCCTTGAACAGCAGCACGTCTCCCGGCTGCGCGGCCTCGCGCAGAGCGGCGGTCATTGCCTCGCGGGAGTCAAAGTGCCGTCCCTTTTCCCCCGCAGCCTCCGCGATCCCGGCGCTGAGCGGGCCGAAGGCCAGCACCAGATCCGCGCATTGGGCGGCGATCTCGCCGACCCGCCTGTGGGCCTCCGGGCCGTGCTCGCCCAGCTCCAGCATATCGCCGAGTACGGCGATCCGTCTGCCGGCGGTTTTCCGCCCGGCGAGGACCGACAGGGAAGCGGCCATTGATTCCGGCCCGGCGTTGTAGCAGTCGGCAATCACGGTGTAGCCGTCCTGCTGGTAGATGTTCTGGCGGTTTCCGGTGTTGCGGAATCCGGCCAGACCGCGGACGATCTGCTCCGGCTCGGCGCCGCAGACCAGCCCCACCAGAATCGCGGACAGGGCGTTGCGGACGTTGTGCACGCCGGCCACCGGCAGAACCACCGGGAACCGTCTGCCCAGTCCCACCGCAGTGAAGCGGGTTTCGCCGTCCTCCTCGCGGATCTCTTCAGCCCGCAGGTCGCAGCCTTCGCTCAGACCGAAGTACAGGGTTTTCCGCCCGGTCCCGGCCTTCTGGAGCAGATCGTCGTCGCCGTTCAGAATGACGGTGCCGTCTGCGTCCATACCGTCCAGGATCTCGAGCTTTGCCCGGCAGATGTTCTCCCGGGAGCCGAGATTGCCGATGTGCGCCGTGCCGATGCAGGTGATCACGGCAACGTCCGGCCGGGCAATTTTGCTCAGATAGGAGATTTCCCCTGCGTGGTTCATCCCCATCTCAACCACGGCGGCCTCGCAGTCGGGCCGGAGATCCAGCACCGTGATCGGCACGCCGATGTCGTTGTTGTAATTCTTCTCCGTGTGCTGGGTGACAAATGCGGTCTCCAGCACTGCGGAGATCATCTCCTTGGTGGTGGTTTTCCCCACGCTGCCGGTCACGCCGATGACCTTCGCACCCAGTGTTTTCCGGTATTCCCGGGCCAGATCGCCCATCGCCTTCAGGGGGTCCGGGACGACGATCATCGGCACGCCGGGGATCCGCCGCGCGCCGAGTGCCCCGGCGGCGCCTTTTTCCAGGGCAGCGGGGATGAAGTCGTGCCCATCCCGCACACCCTGCAAGGCAGCGAAGAGGTTTCCGGGCTGCAGCTCCCGGGAGTCGTTCCGAATGCCGGAGAAGGTCCGTGCTTCCTCCTGGGGCAGGACAGCGCCGCCGCACCAAAGGGCGGCCTGACGGAAGGAAATCATAGCCCGGTCCCTCCTTCGGATGCCAGTACCTTCGCGACCTCCTCGCGCTCGTCGAGATGGGTCTTCTCGGTCCCGAGGATCTGGTAGGTCTCGTGGCCCTTGCCGCACAGGACGATGATGTCGTCCTTCCGCGCCTCGCGCATGGCCAGGGCGATTGCTGCGCGGCGGTTTTCCTCCACCAGATAGGGCTTTTCCGTGCCCTCGACCCCTGCGAGGATGTCCTGAATGATCTTTCCGGGCGCTTCCGTCCGGGGGTTATCCGAGGTGATGATCGCCAGATCGGAGCCCTCCACGCCGATTTTGCCCATGATCGGGCGCTTGATCGGGTCGCGGTCACCGCCGCAGCCGAAGACTGCGATGACGCGCCCCCTGCAGAAGCCCTTCACCGAGCGCAGCACGTTGTCCAGGGCATCCGGGGTGTGGGCGTAGTCGATCAAAACCGTGTAGTCCTTCCCGGGCGTGGGAACGACTTCCATCCGGCCCTTGACGCCCTTCGCCTCTGCCAGTGCGCGGACGCAGGCCGCCGGCTCCAGCCCGAGGGCAAAGGCGCAGCCGAGAACGGTCATGGCGTTGCAGACCGTGAAGCCGCCGGGAATGCCGAGGCGGACCGGATAACTGCTGCCCTTCCAGACAAGATCGAAGGCGACGTGATCAGCGCACAGGTCCGCGTGCTCGGCGCACAGATCCGCGTCCTTCCCGACGGAGCAGGTCAGCGGCTCGCACGGCGCCTCCGTCATGGTCTTTACCACCATCGGATCGTCCGCGTTGAACACGCCCACGCCGCAGCGGGAGAAGAGAATTGCCTTTGCCTGCCGGTAGGCCTCCATCGTCTTGTGAAAGTCGAGGTGATCCTCGGTCAGATTCGTAAACGCCCCGACCGCGAAGTGCACGCAGTCCACGCGGCTGAGACACAGGGCGTGGGAGGAGACCTCCATCACCACATGGGTGCAGCCCTTTGCGACCATCTGCGCGAAAAGCGCCTGCAGCTCGAAGCTCTCCGGCGTGGTGCGTTCGGTTTCCAGCACTTCGTCGCCGATCATGTTCTGGATGGTTCCGATCAGACCGACCTTGGCGCCGATCACCCGCTCCAGCACCTGCTTGAGCAGATAGGTCGTCGTGGTCTTGCCGTTGGTTCCGGTCACGCCGATCACGGTCATCCGGTCTGCCGGGTGGCCGAACCAGTTTGCGCCCACGGCCGCCAGCGCCTTTCTGGTGTCGGCAACCAGTACGTAAGGAATGTCGGTGTCCGGTCTGCGCTCGCACAGAACGCAGGCCGCGCCTTTTTCGGCTGCCGTCGGGATAAAGCGGTGTCCGTCCGTGGAGAAGCCGGTGACCGCCACAAACAGATGGCCTGGCTCGACCCTGCGGGAGTCATAGCTGACGCCGGTGATTTCCAGGGAGAGATCGGCGTCTGTCTCCAGGATCCGAATCCCCTCCAGCAATTCTTTGAGCTTCATGATATCACATCCAGTTTCGTATTAGTCAAGGGCTGTTGTGTCGGTCAATTCCACGGTAATGGTCGTGCCGCGGGAAACCTCCGTGCCGGCCGCGCAATCCTGATCCGTAACCACGGCGTAGTAGAGCGACGAGCCCTTTGTCTGCAGATAGAGCCCGCTGTTTGCGAGGACGGCGTTTGCCTGGGCCAGCGTCAGGTTGCTCAGATCCGGCACAATCACCTTGTCGGTCGGGACCGGCTCGCCCATATAGAGGATGACCTGGGAGTTGCCGGGCAGCTTCTCATCCATCGCCGGGATCGTGCCGGTGACGGTCTCTCCGCTGCCGACGGTGAGATAGGTCAGACTCTCGGCCGCCAGCACCTGCGCGGCTTCCGCCTCGGTGAGATCCCGGACGTCCGGCATCTGCACGTTGACGGTCCGCATGTCGACGTCGGTGTAATCCGGCTGGACCCCGAGATAGAGCAGGGTGTCGGCGAAGATGTCGCGGACCACCGGCGCTGCCATGACGCCGCCGGAGATGTGGAAGCCGGTGCCCTTTTTCGGCGTGTCGAGGGCGACCAGGCAGATGTACTTGGGCTGATCCATCGGCACAATGCCCACGAAGGAAACGATCAGATCGTCGGTCTGGTTGCCGTTTTCATCGTAGACGTCCAGCTTCTCGGAGGATCCGGTCTTGCCGCCGATGCGGTAGCCGGTGAGCTTTGCGTTGCCGCCGGTTCCCTCGGTGACGACGGATTCGATCAGATTGCACATCAGCTCGGAGGTCTCCTTGCTGATGACCTGCCGGATAACGGTCCTTCCGTTCTTCTGGACCACGTTTCCGTGTTCGTCCAAAACCTCGGAGACCACGTAGGGCTTCAGCAGGTATCCGCCGTTGACGACGGCGGCGATGGCGCGGACCATCTGGATCGGCGTCGGCTTCACCGACTGGCCGAAGGCGATCGTCGTGAGCTGGGCGTTTTTGACAAATTCGTCCTTCGCATGGAAGACGCCCAGCGCCTCGCCCTGCATGTCGATTCCGGTCTTTTCCAGCAGACCGAAGGCTTCCACATAGTTGTAGAGCGCTTCACCGCCCAGCTTCAGACCGATGTCTGCGAAGGCGATGTTGCAGGAGTTCTGCAAGGCCTGCGCAGTGACCTGGCTGCCGTGGCCCTGGGGCTTCCAGCAGTGCAGGGTGGCCTCACGTCCGGGATAGTTCTTCTCGCCGGCACAGTAATAGGTGGTGTTCAGATCCACCGCACCTTCCTCGAGGGCGGCGGCCAGCGTGATGGTCTTAAAGGTGGAGCCGGGCTCGTATCCGTCCGAGACGCAGCGGTTTC
>CAMOLY010000028.1 GCA_946619065.1 uncultured Clostridia bacterium
AGAACCGCGACAAGCTGCGGGGCTACTTCATCACCCACGGCCACGAGGATCACATTGGCTCCATCCCCTACGTCCTGCAGGCCGCCAACGCCCCGGTCCACGGCACCGCGCTGACCAACGGCCTGATCCGGCTGAAGCTGGAAGAGCACGGTCTGACCGAGTCGGTCCGGCTGGTGACCCACAAGCCCGGAGACGTGGTCCAGGCCGGCTGCTTCCGGGTGGAGTTCATCCACGTGAACCACTCGATTGCCGACGCCGTCGCCTTCTGCATCCACACGCCGGTGGGAAGGGTCATCGTGACCGGCGACTTCAAGATCGACCCCACCGCGCCGGACGGCATGGCGGATCTGACCCGGCTGGGCACGCTGGGAAACGAGGGCGTGCTGGCCCTGCTCTGCGACTCCACCAACGTGGAGCGCACCGGCTATACGCCGTCGGAAAACCTGGTGACCGAGAGCTTCGACCGCCAGTTCCGCGGCTGCGACAAGCGGATCATCATCACCACCTTCGCCTCCAACATGTACCGCATCCAGTCGATTCTGGACATCGCCCGGCGCCACGGCCGGAAGGTGGCGGTCTCCGGCCGCAGCATGGAGAACATCCTCAAGGTGGCCGGGGAGCTGGGCTATCTGAAGCCCGACGGCGACGAGATCATCGACATCAGCCAGATCCGGAACGTCCCGCCGAACCGGCTGTGCATCGTGGCCACCGGCTCCCAGGGCGAGAACATGTCCGCCCTCTACCGGATGGCCTTCTCCGGCCACAAGCAGGTGGAGATCTCCGCCCTGGACCGGGTGCTGATTTCCGCCTCTGCGATTCCGGGCAACGAGAAGGCCGTGTCCCGCATCATCAACGAGCTCTACCGCAAGGGCGCCGAGGTCGTCTACGACAAGTCCGAGGGCCTGCACGTCTCCGGCCACGCCTGCCAGCAGGAGCTGAAGCTGATCCACGCCCTGATCCGGCCCCGCTATTTTATCCCGGTCCACGGCGAGCAGCGGATGCTGCAGGTCCACGCCCGGCTTGCCACCCAGATGGGCATGAGCCCGAAGCGGGTCGTCATCGGCGACATCGGCCAGGTCATCGAGCTGAGCGCCAGGAGCTGCAAGCTCACCGGCGAGACGGTCCCGGCGGGCAGGGTCCTGGTGGACGGCGTCGGAGACGTGGGCGCCGTGGTCCTGCGGGACCGCCGGCACCTGGCCCAGGACGGCATGGTGGTGGTCTGTCTGAACCTCTCGGCCCAGGACGGCTCGGTCCTCTCCGGCCCGGACATCATCACCCGGGGCTTTGTCTACGCCAAGGACAACGAGGTTCTGCTGGAAACCCTGCGCGATCTGGCCGCCGACGCGCTGGACGTCTGTCTCTCCCGCCGCATCCGCGACCACGCCACCATCAAGGCCGCCATCAAAAACGAGCTGTCCGCCTATCTCTATAAAAACGGCAGGCGGAACCCGATGATCCTCCCGATCGTGACGGAATTATAACCAACAACGGATTGACTTTCCCCCGCCGGCGGTATATAATGGACCCGCAAATCGATACGCCGCAAAATACAGATCATTTGGAGGAATTTACTATGTTTGATCAGCTGGAAGCCAAGCTCCGCGCCAATCCCCGGAAGATCGTCTTCACCGAGGGCCACGACGCCCGTATCCTGGAAGCCGCCGCGAAACTGAAGCAGGGCGGGTTCCTGACCCCGATCCTGATCGGCCCGGTGGACGTGGTCAAGGCCAAGGCCGCCGAATGCGGCTTCGACATCGAGGGTCTGGAGATCATCGACCCCGCGACCTACCCCGAGATGGAGAAGATGGTGGAGACCATGGTGGAGCTCCGCAAGGGCAAGATGAGCCCCGAGGACTGCCGCGCCAATCTGCTCAAGGGCAACTATTTCGGCACCATGCTCGTCAAGATGGGCTATGCCGACGCGCTGCTGGGCGGCGCCACCTACTCCACCGCCGACACCGTCCGTCCGGCTCTGCAGCTGGTCAAGACGAGGAAGGGCGCGCACCTGGTGTCCTCCTGCTTCATTCTGGCCCGCGAGGGCAAGGACGGCCAGGAGCTGCTGGCCATGGGCGACTGCGCGATCAACATTGACTATCAGGACACCGTGGACAAGGAAGGCAACGTGACCTTCACCGCCGCGGAAAAGCTGGCCGAGGTGGCCATTGAGACCGCCAAGACCGCGAAGGTCTTCGGCATCGACCCGAAGGTCGCCGTGCTGAGCTTCTCCACCAAGGGCTCCGGCAAGGGCGGCACCGTCGCCCTGAGCCAGGCTGCCACCGCGAAGGCCAAGGAGCTGGCTCCCGACCTGGCCATTGACGGCGAGATGCAGTTCGACGCCGCCGTGTCCCCCACGGTCGGTCAGCTGAAGTTCCCGGGCAGCAAGGTCGCCGGCTACGCCAACACCTTCATCTTCCCGAACATCGAAGCCGGCAACATCGGCTATAAGATCGCCCAGCGTCTGGGCGGCTTCGCGGCCTACGGCCCCATCCTGCAGGGTCTGAACGCCCCGATCAACGACCTCAGCCGCGGCTGCAACGCCGACGAGGTCTACAAGATGGCTCTGATCACCGCTGCGCTGGCATAAAAATACGCACAGCGCGGTACGCTGGGGGGCGCGCTGCAAAATGAAGCATTTTGCAGCGCGCCCCCGTCTGTTCCATTCGGGCAGCCCCGCCCGCAGAAAGGAAGAACGACATGGACCTTCAGACCGCCTCGGCCCGCATGGCCGGGATCCGCGCGAACATCGGGACCGTCATCGTCGGCAAGGAAGAGACGGTCACCCTCCTGCTGACCGCCCTGCTCTGCGGCGGGCACGTCCTGCTGGAGGACGTGCCGGGCACGGGAAAGACCGTGCTGGCCAAGTCCCTGGCCCGCTCCCTGGACGCGCCCTTCGCCCGCATCCAGTTCACCCCGGACCTGCTGCCCTCGGACGTGACGGGGCTCAACTACTACAACCAGAAGCAGAACGACTTCGTCTTCCGTCCCGGCCCCGTCTTCTGCAGCGTCCTGCTGGCGGACGAGATCAACCGCGCCACGCCCCGCACCCAGTCCGCCCTGCTGGAGTGCATGGGCGAGGGGCAGGTGACCGTGGACGGCGTGACCCGGCAGCTGCCCGATCCCTTCTTCGTCATCGCCACCCAGAACCCCATCGAGACCGCCGGCACCTTCCCGCTGCCGGAGGCCCAGCTGGACCGCTTTATGATGATGCTGCCGGTGGGTCTGCCAAGCCGGGCCGAGGAGGCCGCGATCCTGGACCGCTTTCTCACCGGCGAGCCCCTGCGGGAGCTGAAGCCGGTCTGCACCGCTGCGGAGCTGCTGGAGATGCGCCGTCTGGCCGGCAGCGTCTTCGTCCACCCCTGTCTGCGGGGCTATCTGGCGGATCTGGCAGTGGCAAGCCGGACCTCCCGGGAGACCGTGCTGGGCGTCAGCCCCCGCGGCACCCTGGCCCTGCTCTCGGCCATCCGGGCCCTGGCCCTGATCTCCGGCCGGGACTACGCTGTGCCCGAGGACGTCCGGACCCTGGCCGTGCCGGTGCTGGCCCACCGGGTCACCCTGCAGCACGGCGTGTTCGACCGCGCCGCCGGCGCGGGCCTGATCGAGCGCCTGCTGGCCTCGGTCCCGGTCCCCACCGAAAAATGGGCGCGCGGGCAGTCCGAGGCCCAGTAATCCGTCCATAAAAAACGACCGCTTCGCGAAGGGGGGAGGCCGCTTGCTTTTCATCTGGTTTTTTGCCGGCGCACTGCTGCTCTTTCTCCTGCAGCGCGCCGTCTATCGGAAATACTGGGACAGGGGCCTGCGCTGCCGGGTCAGCTTCCCCGCCGACGGCGCGGAGGCCGGCCGGGACGTGCGCGTGATCTCGCGGGTGGAAAACCGCAAGCTCCTGCCCCTGCCCATGCTCCGGACCTCCTTCCGGCTGGAGCGGAATTTCGCTTCGGTCACCGCGGAGGGCGGCGCAAAGCCCACCGTGGCCTGGCAGGCGGCGATCCCGGCGCGGAAGAGCGTCCGCAGCGAGACGGTCCTGTCCGGGCTGCCCCGGGGACTGTACACCGTCGCCGATCTGCAGCTGCGGGCGGCGGATCTGTTCTACGCCCCCACCCGGACGCGGAACCAGCGCAGCTTCGCCCGCTTCACGGTCTATCCCGCCAAGCTGCCCGCCCAGACCCTCCAGCTGCCCTTCCGGCAGCTGCTCGGCTCGGTCCTGACCCGGCAGCAGACCCAGGAGGATCCCTTTGAGATCCGGAACATCCGCCCCTATGAGGTCACCGACAGCATGCGCCTGATCAACTGGAAGGCCAGCGCCCGCACCGGCGAGCTCAAGGTCAACCAGCACGACCACACCACCGACGAGGCCCTGCTGCTGATCGTGGACGGGGAGCACGGCGCGTTGGAGGACCGGGAGGCGGCCATCAGCCTGGCCTCCTCTCTGGCGGAGCTGTTTCTGCGCCGGGGCGTTCCGGTGGCCCTGGAAACGAACATCCGCAGCTGTCTCAACGGCAGGGCCGTTTCGGTCCCGGCCGGCAGCGGCGGGGCCCACCGGAAAAATCTGGACACGGCGCTGGCCACCTGCAAGCTGGAGGCGGAGCTGGCCCTGTCCTTCTCCGACCTGCTGGAGGAGCTCCGGCTTCGGCCCCGGCGCGCCATGCCGGTGGTGATCTCCGCCGCGCCGGAGGCGGTCGGCGGGGCCCTGCCCGGCCTGGGCCGGGGCTGGGTGCTGCGGGCGCAGCGCGATCCGGCGGAGGGCTGCCGGGCAGAGCCCCTGCCCCGGAGAACGGAGGCGGCGGGATGAAGGAGCTGAAATCGCTGAACCGGACCATGGCGCTGCTGGAGGCGGCGCATCTGTGCCTGCTGTGCTGGTGCCTCTCCCTGACCCTGCTGTTCCTGGTTCCGGAATATCCCCCGCGGACCGAGCTGTTCTGGGCCCTGGGCGCCGCCCTGCCGACCCTCGCGGTCTGGGGGATCTGCCTGGCGCCGCTGGGGCTGCCGGTCCGGGCCGCCCTCTGTCTGGGCGTCTGCGGACTGTGCATGCTGCTTCCCACCGGGATCCTGCGCCTGTGCTGGATCCTCTGCGCGGGGATCCCGGCCTTCGCCGGCTGCGTCCTCCGCCGGCCCGCGGGAAAAATGGTGCTGACGGTCCCGCGCCCCTGGCACGCCCTGGCGTTTTTGTCCTGCTTCGGCATGGCGCGGTTTGTCGGCGGCGCCGTGCCCAAGACGGCCTCCGCAGCCTTCGCCCTGCTGTTCCTTCTCAACAGCCTGCTCTATCTGCACACGAAGCGGCTGCGCTCCCTGCTCTGCGACCCCGGCATCGAGGCCCTGTCCGCCGGCCGGATGGTCCGGACCGGACGGGTGATGGTCCTGGGCTTTCTGCTCCTGGCGGCAGCGGCCCTGATCGCAATCCCGCTGCTGACCTCCGCCCCGGATCAGCGCAGCAGCATCCGGCCTTCCGGCGAGCCGGGCGTCGTCCCGACGACGGAGAACGGGCCCGAGACGGTTCAGCTCCCGGAGGGCATCGTCAACCCGGCCGTCGGCAGCAAATCCGATTCCGGTCTGGCGAACCGGATCGTCGCCCGGATTTTTGAGATTTTCCTGCTGGCCTCCGTGGGCATGTGCCTGATTGCGCTGATCATCCGCCTTTGCGCCATCGAAAACGGCAGCGACCGCAAGACCGCGCCGAAGGAGTCCGGCCTCACCGTGGAGGACCTTCCGCCGGAGCCCTCCGCCCCCGCCCTGCGGGAGCCCCCCGCCGAGGGCTGGGAGCGAAAGATCCGGCGCCGGTACGCCGCCCTGATCGGCAGCCGTGCCGGGAAAGAAAGCCGTCTTGCCCCGCTGACGCCCACCCAGCTGGAACAGGCGGCCGGACTGCCGGAGGGCGAGGCCCTGGACACCCTGCACACCCTCTATGAAAAAGCCCGCTACGGAAGCGAGGCCTGCTCCCGGGCGGACGAGGCCGCGGTCAAGGCCGCCATCCGCCGTCTGCGGAGGGAAGACTGATACAAAGCTCCGGTAGGAGGTACCTTATGGATTACAGAAATTATTACGGCAGCCAGGCTGCGCACCTTCTCGCGCGCCTGCGGCGCAGCAGAAGGCAGACGATTGCCTCCCTGCTGACCGCGCTCCTATGCGGCGGCAGCTTTCTCTACTTTCAGTTCCCGGCGCTGATCCGCGCCGCCATCGAAGGCAAGCCCGCCTTCGCCGAGCCCGCGCAGGAGGGCGGCGCCCAGGCCGCCGCCGAGGGAATCGAACACGTGGCCCTGTCCGCCTGGATTTTCGCAGGCGTGCTGGCAGTCGGCTTCGTGTTCTGCACAGTCGTCTTCATCCTTTCCCTGCGGAAGTATCTGCTGCTGAAAAAAGCCCTCAATCCTGCCGCCCTGCGGGAGGAAGACTGAGTCCCGCCGGGGGACGAGGGATCAGGCAATAGGCAATAGGCAATAGGCAATAGGAGACGGGGGGACGAGTGATCAGTGATCAGGGATTAGGGGCGGGGACGCCGGAATGTTTCCCTTCGTCGGGGCGCACACTGTGCGCCCACAGAACGGGATCGGGAACGATCAAAACCACCGGGGCTCGTCTCGCGCCGTGGGCGCATGATATGCGCCCCTACGGAAGCGGGCGGACCGGGACGGGTCCCCCGTCCATGCCTTCCCCTCAAGGGGAAGGCTTTTTTCTGCCCGAACGTGCGCGCCATCGTAATCTCCTCCGCCGCAAAACCATCGTGCGAATCGGTTTGTATTTCATTCTCTCACCCCATCAATTCTTTCATTTTTTTCATTCTTTCATTTTTTCATTTTTCTCCCGCCTTCCCCGTCTCGACAGTTTCCTCTCCGCAGCCGCGCTATACTGGGGCTACCAACGGAAAGGAGACCGAATATGAGCATGGATTCGATTTGGCTGGCCGCGGTCGGGGCGGTGATCGGCGTCCTGACCCTTACGGCCACAGCCTATGCAAGCCGCAGCGGAGGCGGGCGGGCAGCCTCCGAATCGCCGCCTCAGACGGCTGCGGTCTGCGCCGCGCCAGCGGATGACACCCGTGATGACGAGGTCTGGGGCGGGCAGGCGGCGGAGGCCTTCGCCCCGGAAAAGTGGTACGCCGCCCTCCGCCTGGACGTGGAGGCGGGCCAGCCCCTCAGCCTCTGCGAGCTGGACGGGACCGAGATCGCCCCGCTGGAGCCGGACGCGGACGGGGACGTGGCCCTGGGCCCGATTGCGCCGGGCCGGTATGCCCTCGTCTCCGGCACGGAGCGGCTGGGCAGCTTCCGCATGTATGACAACGCGGCCCTGGGAGAGGCCGCCGGCAGACTCTGGACCGACGGAGAGGTGCTGCATCTGGCCGATTATCTGCCCGGGCAGGCGGAGGTCACGGTGACGCTCCCGGCCGCCGGCTACTACAGCTTCGCCCTGGTGGACGACAACGGCCTGCGCCGGACCTCGGATCTCTTCATCCCCTCCGCCGCCCGCCCGGACGAGGGCCGCAGCTTCCTGCGCACGCTGGAATTCTACGGCCTGCCGGAGGGCCGCTACACCCTCGTCCACCAAAAGCTCCCGCTGCTCCAGTTCCGGGTCCTGGCGGGCGGCGTCGCCCGGGTTTCGGCGGCTGTGGCGGCAAACACGGTGGGCTGAACGTCCTGTGGAGACGGAGGCTTTCCGCCGTCAGGGCTTGCACAATCCCGCTCCGTGTGGTATAATCAGAAAAAAGTCACGGAGGGATCTGTATGCAGCATTCCCGCTTCTCCCGTCCGGTCCTGCTGGCCGCGGCCGTCTGGAGCGCCGCAGCCTTTGTCCTGCGCTTCTGGATTCTGAAAAACAGCCTGGACGTCAACGGCGTCCTGTTTGCCGACAGTCCGGCGCTGACCTGGACCGTCGTCTTCTCCCTGGCGGGCTTCGTCGGTCTGGCCCTGCTCTGCTTCCGGCTCAGCCGCCTGCCCGGGACCGACCGTTGTTTTCTCGGCAGCAGCATCTCCGTCCTTCCCGCCGCGCTTGCCGCGGTCTTCCTGTTTGCCGGCTGCATCCTGCGGCTGACGGACGCGGGGGCCTCCCTGGACCGGGCCATGCGCCTGACCGAGATCGGCGGCATTGTCAGCGCCGCCGGAATGGCCGCCCTGACGTTCCTCCGGGAAAGGCTCGGAAAGCATGGGTTCTGGATCCGGCTGCTGCTGGCCCTCTACACCTGCGTGAGCCTGATCCTCCGCTTCCGCGTCTGGAGCCACGACCCGATGATCATCGACATCGTGCCCCAGCTGCTGGCGATGATCTGCGCGATGCTGAGCTGCGTGCTGCTGACGGCCTTCCCGCTGGGCGCCGGCCACCGCAGAAGCACGGTGCTGTTCTCCCTGATGGCCTTCCTCTTTACCGTGATGTCCCTGCCCGACTATCTGATCGCGATCAAGACGGGTCTCGCGGACCTGCTGATTTATTCCGGCCTTGCGCTCTGGTGCGCAACCCACGCCTGCCTGCTGCTGCGAAAGCAGGTTCAGGACGAGCCGGAACCGCCGGCCGAGTCCGAGGGCAGCGAGGCGGAGCCGATTTCCTGATTTTTCCAGTGTATTGACCCGTATTTCCGCAGATACTCTCTGCAGAAAGAGAGCACCCGCGCGGCGAGCCGCGCGGGACGGGCCCAAGCTCCCGCGGCCGTTCATCCGGCCGCGGGTTTTTTCAAACTTTTTGAAGTTTGAAAAAAGTGATTGAACGAGAAAGACAACCCTGATGGTTTTCTTTCACACTTTCTTTCCTTCCGAATCCTTGACCGAATGGACTGCCTGACACCCTGCCGCAATCGGATTCCCCGGCCGCGGGTTTTTTGTCCCGCGCCAAAGCCCCCGCCCGTCGCCGGAACCTTTTCCCCCGGCCTTCGTCAGAAAAACGGCCGATTCCTGCCCCCGCTCCTTTCGTCCGGGCGCATATCATGCGCCCACAGAGCGGGACCAATCACGATCAAAAACACCGGGAAAGCTCTCTCGCTGTGGGCGCACACTGTGCGCCCCTACGGAGCGGGACGCTTCCCTTTCGTCGGGGCGCATATCATGCGCCCACAGAACGGGACCGGGAACGATCAAAAACACCGGGAAAGCTCTCTCACCGTGGGCGCACACTGTGCGCCCCGACGGATCTTTCCGCAATCGGCGCTTCCGCCGTTTCCCCCGTCCCCTATTGCCTGTTGCCTATTGCCTCGCCTCCCCCCGTCCCCTAATCCCTAATCCCTGCGGAAAAACCACAGATTGACAGCCCTCCCCGGACATGATATAATTAGAAAAATAGTGTGGCAGTCTGTCCTTCCGGGCGCTCTGCCCTGCAAGCGGAGGATCCTCGAGGTGAAAGTGATGTCGAACGTGTCTGAATTACAGTCCTACCGCCGGGTGGAGACCGGCGGCGGCTTCCTCGCCAGGCAGATCCGGCCCAGGTATGTCTATCTGGCCGCCTTCTTTTTGCCGATGCTGTTTCTGGGCGTGCTCTGGGCAATCCGGGACGTCCAGCCCTTCGGCAGGCAGATGATCCTGGCCCACGACCAGTGGCACCAGTATTACCCCTTCTATCTGGATCTGCGCGCCCGCATCCGGGGCGGAGACTCTCTGCTCCACTCCTGGACCACCGGCATGGGCACCAGCTATCTGCCGCTGTTCGCCTATTATCTGGCCAGTCCCCTGAACCTGGTGGCGGTCCTGCTGCCGGATTCCATGGTGATGGTCTGGTACAACGCCGCCGTTCTGCTCCGCATCGGCGGGGCCGGCCTGTTCTTCGCCTATTTCCTCCGCAAGACCTTCCACCGCAGCGAGATGACAATGGCGGTCTTCTCCACGATGTACGCCCTGTGCAGCTTCATCATGGGCTACTACTGGAACGCGATCTGGCTGGACACCATCGCCCTGCTGCCGCTGGTGGTCGTGGGGGCGGTGAGCCTGCTTCGGGACGGCCGCTACAGCCTCTACACCTTCAGCCTCTTCCTGTCGGTCTTCTGCAACTACTATATCGGTCTGTTCACCTGTATCTTCGTCCTGCTGATCTTCATCGGCTGGCACATCGTCAACTGGGACGATCTGGGCGGCTTCGGCATCCGCCTGCTCCGGTTCTTCTTCTTCTCCCTGGTGGCCATCGGCATGACCGCGATTCTGACCGTTCCCACCTATCTGGGTCTGAAAACCACCTCCAACGCCGAGAACAAATTCCCGGAGCCCGAGTCGATGAACATCGTCAAGACCGACCAGGTCCCCGCCTCCGAATTTGCCGACCGGCTGTCCCGGAGCGAGACCTTCTCGGCCCTCTTCGACTTCTTTGACAAGGACATCCCGGAATACACCGAGACCCGCAAGGCCAACACCACCTGGGCCGGCTTCCACGACGTGGTGCTGTCGCTGCGTCTGGGCGACCTGTCCCACAGTCTGAAGTCCTTCCTGCTGCCGCTGGAGGGCTTCGAGGCCATCCTCTCCAACACCGGCGACGGCATCAGCCCGACCTCCATGGAGGGTCTGCCGAACGTGGCCTGCGGCTTCGTTACGGCGATCCTGGCCCTGCTCTATCTGCTCTGCAAAAAGGTCCCCCTGAAGGAGCGGATCTTC
>CAMOLY010000029.1 GCA_946619065.1 uncultured Clostridia bacterium
GTCTGCCGAGCACCAGCAGCCTGGAGCTGTCCCGCTGCTCCAGCGGCGTCTGGGCAATCAGCTCCGGCGGCAGTTCATAATAAAAATCATGCGTTTTCAATGGCAATTCCTCTTTCGGCGGAGACCTCCGCCAGACAAATTTTGGTTATTATACTGCACAGGCGGCCGTTCGTCAAGATGCGCCGGACCGGAATATTCCGCCCATGCCGGGCATAGATTTTTCCGGAAATGGAGGTATGTCTGCATGAAAACACCGATCTTCCGCGGTACCTGTACCGCCCTTGTCACCCCGTTCCGGGGCGAAGAAATCGATTTTTCCGCCCTTGACCGGCTCCTGGAGACCCAGCTGGAGGCCGGAGTAGAGGCGCTCCTGGTTTGCGGCACGACGGGGGAGGCCGCGACCCTGGAGCCCGCCGAGACCCTTGCGCTCCTGGCCCACTGCGTCCGCTTCTGCGGCGGCAGGACAAAGCTGATCGCCGGCGTGGGCGGCAACAACACCGCCCGTGCGGTCCGGACGGCCCGGGAAGCGACCGCCCTCGGGGTCGACGCCCTGCTGGCGGTCACGCCGTATTACAACAAATGCACCCAGGAGGGGCTTCTGGCCCACTTTGGCGCGATTGCGGCGGCGAGCGATCTGCCGCTGCTGCTCTACAACGTCCCGCCGCGGACCGGCGTGGACCTGAAACCGGAGACCTGCGCAAAGCTCGCTGCCCTTCCGACGGTTGCCGGAATCAAGGAGGCGAACCCGGACGTGGGCAGACTGCTGCGTTTGCGCGCCGCCTTCGGGACGGACTTCCCGATCTACTGCGGCTGCGACGACCGGATTCTGCCCTTTCTGGCCTGCGGCGCAATCGGCGCGGTCTCGGTTTTGTCGAACCTGCGGCCGAAGGCGGTCAAGGAGCTGGTCGACGCCGGTCTGCGGGGGGAATTTTCCCGGGCGCTGGGCCTGCAGCAGGGCTGCCAGAGCCTGGTCGAAGCCCTGTTTTCCGAGATCAGTCCGATCCCGATCAAGGCAGCGCTGACCCTGTCCGGACTGGACGTGGGAATCTGCCGCCTGCCGCTGACCCCGCCCACCGAGGCACTGATTGCCCGCCTGAAGGAAGTCCTGGGAGCCTGATTCCGCTATTCCTTCTGATCCAGGATCCGTTTCTCCCGGTCCTGGCAGGTGAAAAGCAGGATCTGCCGGGTTTTCCCCAGTTTTCGCAGCAGCGTGAGGGCGGTTTTCAGCCTTTCGTCGTCAAAGTAGACCAGCGCGTCGTCCAGGACGATGGGCGCCTCCGGCAGCAGCAGATCGCAGATCGCCAGCCGCAGGGCCAGCCAGAGCTGATCGACGGTGCCGCCGCTGAGACAGCTGAGCGGACGGTCCACCGGACTTCCCACGGGATGGACGGTCACCTGCATGTCCCGGTCGAGGCTGACCCGGTCGTAAGCCCCGCCGGTCAGTTCAGAGAACAGCTCTCCCGCCCGCCGGCAGAGCATCGGAGCGAACCTGGCCCGCAGATCCTCGTCGGCGTCCTTCAAAGCCCTCCGCGCCAGCAGGATGGCAGCATACCGCTGCTCCAGCCGGGCGATCCGCGCCCGCGTCTGCTCCCGCCGGGCGTGCAGGGCCAGGGTGTCCCCAATCTGGCTGATTGCCCCGTCGAGACGGTCCGCCTCGGAGCGCAGGGGCACCATGGCGGCCCGGCAGCGGCTGAGCCTGTCGCGGACGACGGCAAGGTCGTAGGAGGCGAATTCGCTCAGATCCTCCTCCGGAACGCTGAGCCCCTGTCCGGCGTGCGGGCGGAGTCGTTCGTACTGCTCCGCTGCGCGGCGTTCGTCACGCTGGGCCTGGTCCAGCGCCAGCCGGTCGTCCCCGGCCTGCCGGAGCCAGCGCTCCGCCGCGTCCAGATTACCGCAGTCCGCTCCGCCTGCGCGCATCCGATCCAGCAGCGCGGTTTCCCGCTCTGCCAGCTGCGCGCTGCGTGCGCTGCGCGCCTCCGTCTTTCGGGCGGCAGCCTCCTGGGCGGCCCGGAACGCCTCCAGCTTCCGCAGATAATCCTCCGCGGCGCGATCGATCCCTTCCGAGTCCACGCAGCCGTAGCGGGCGAGGATCTGCGCCGCATAATCCAGCGCGCGCCTTGACGCGGCGCGTTGGCGGTATTCTATGAAGAGGATCAGGCCGACCAGGACGGTTATCCCGCAAACCGAAAACAGGTAGATTTTGTTCGGGTTGGACGAGAAGAGGAGGAGCAGCCACGCGGCGATCACGGCTGTGACCGCGGGGATCAGATACTTGGCCATCGCCCAGGATCGCTCTCTCTGCGGATACATGTCGTTCGCCCGGCGGACGAAGGCCGCTTCGCGGTCGGCCTGCGCCCGGACCTTTTTCGGATCCGGGTCCGGGAAGCGCTCATCCTTCGGAACGGCTGGAGCCTCGACCGGGTCCATCCGGTCTTCCATCTCGGCGGATTCCAGCGCGGCTCGGAGCTCCCGCACATCCTCCTTCATGCTGCCCAGCACATCCGGCGCGGGCAGACCGGCGCAGCGCGCTTCCAGCGCCGCGCGTTCCGATTGGGCCGCCTCCAGAGCGGAGCGGCTCTCCGCTGCCGCCCTGCGCAGATCCCGCTGCCGCAGGGCTTCCGTTCCTGCGTTGATGCGGACAAGCTCCGCCTCTTCCTCGCGCAGCGCCTTAAGCTCGGCAGCCGTTTTTGCCTGCTGCCGCAGAAGGCGGGCGGCGCGGTCGAGTGCTTCGTCGATGCCGTCGAGCTCCGCCCGAGCCTTCGGGATCAGGCCGATCTGGTTGTACTGCAGCGCGTTCTGCAGTTTTTTCAGCTTTGCGTCGATCTCCGTAAAGGCGTAGTCCTCGCTGCCGCCGGCGACGAGTCCGCTCAGCCGCTTTTCCAGCTGCGGGTCCGCAGAGACGGCCTGTCCCCGCTGCTGCAGAAACGCGCTTTTGCGGAAGACGGATTCCTCCACGCCGGTCAGGATCTCTCCGCAGTCGGCCCCGCCCAGCTCCGGGATCGGGGAGCCGCTGTCGCGGTCGAAGGCCTTCAGCGTTCCGAGAGGCGCCTGAGCGGAGCTGCGCTCCAGAACCACATTCCGCCCGTTCCAGTCCAGCTCCATCCGTCCGGCCATCGGTTTTCCGCTCCATGGCGCGTATTTGATCTTGACCGGTACTTCGGCGCCTTTGCTTCTGGCCCGGGTGTCGACGCCGTAGAGCATCGCGGCCAGAAACGCGGCCCAGGTGGATTTCCCGGCCTCATTCCCGCCGCTGATCACGTTGAGCCCCGGCTCCAGGGAAAGCGTCCGGTCCTCCAGCCGTCCGAAGACGGCGCGCATGCGCTGGATCCTCATTCCACCTGCACCTCCCGTCCTTCCATCAGGCCTGCGCCGATGCGGGCCGCCAGCGCGGCGGTCTGCCGGTCGTTTTCGTCCGCCTTGCCGCAGATTTCATGCAGGCGGCGCAGAAAGAGGCCTTTCAGACTGTCCTCGCCCTCGTCCGCCCAGAGCTCCTTCGGCGGCTGCGTGCGGTCGATCAGCTCCAGCGTGTCAAAGCGCGGCGCCAGCGCGCTGCGGAGCGCGTCCAGATCCCGCGCCGGGCAGGTTCCGGTCAGGATCAGCCGCAGGATCCAGTCCTTTCGCTCCCGGGGCAGAACGGCCTCCACGGATGCCGTCAACTCGCCTTCGATCGTTGCGCGGACGGTCCGGTACTGCTTCGCGCCCAGCGGTACGGCCCTGGCGCTGCAGGCGCCGTTTTCGAGCTCCAGATAAAAGGCACCCTTTTCGCCCGTCTCGTCAAAGCCCCGCCCCATGGCGCAGCCGGGGTTTCCCACCGTCGTCCGTCCGATTTGGCGCAGATTGTCCTCGTGGATGTGGCCCAGGGCCAGATAATCCAGGCCGGAGCCGGCGACGTCGGCCTCGGAGATCGCGTTGTACAGGCCCGGCCGTTCGGAGAGCTCCCCGTGCACGACCAGGACCGAGGGCCGGCCGTCCTCCTCCGCGTGGAAGCCCCGCAGAAGCGGTTCCGCGTGGGGGGCGGTAAAGGCAGCTCCGTAGACCGTGACGGCGGGCTCCTCCAGCCGGACCGCCTCGATCCGCTCGGAGCGGAAGATATGGACGTTCTCCGGCCAGGACAGGCTGCTGTAGGCAGACGAGGCCGAGAAAAAGTCGTGGTTTCCCGGTGCGATAAAAACCTTCGCCCGGCAGGTTCCGAGCCGTTCGATCAGCAGCTCCGCGGTTTCCCGATAGAGCTGATCCGAATCAAACAGGTCCCCCGCCAGCAGCAGCAGGTCACAGTTCCGTTCATCGCATTCCCGGATCAGCCGGGTCAGAACCTCCCGCTGCTCTGTGCGCCGCGCCGCCGCCTTCTGCGGAGAAAGAGCCGCAAAGGGGCTGTCGAGATGCAGATCAGCCGCGTGCAGTATCCGTATCATGGTACCAGATCCTTTCCGTGTTTACGCACCGCCCCGTCGTGCTCTCAACGGTGAAGAGCACTGCCTCCAGCTTGCAGGGCCCCGGGGCGGTTTCATACCGGGAATTGAGCCCGCCGCGGAAGGTCGCCACGGACTGCTCCGGCCGGATGCCGATCACCGAGCGGATCGGCCCTGTCATGCCCAGGTCCGTCACATAGCCGGTGCCTTTGGGCAGAATCTGATTGTCCGCGGTGGGGACGTGGGTGTGGGTACCCCAGAGGGCGGAGACCTTCCCGTCCAGATACCAGCCCATGGCCAGCTTCTCGGAGCTTGCCTCCGCGTGAAAATCCAGCAGGGTGACCCGGGCGGGATACTCCTTCAGCAGCCGGTCGACCAGGAGGAAGGGGTTGTCCGGGCCGAAGCCCATATTGCAGCGCCCGATCAGATTCATCACGGTGATCGGCCCGATTTTTGTGTCGAAGCTGCCGACGCCTCGGCCCGGGAAGAGGGAAGAGTCGTTGGCCGGACGCAGGATCCACCGGCTCTCGTCCAGATAGCCGGCAATCTCCTTGCGGTTGTAGCTGTGATTTCCGAGGGTGATCACGTCCGCGCCAGCCTCTAAAATCGCGTCGGCCTGCCGGGGCAGGATGCCCACGGTTGCGGCGTTTTCTCCGTTGACCACGCAGAAATCCACGCCGTGCTCCCGTTTCACGCGCCGCAGGTTCTTTTCGAGCAGCCTTACGCCCGCGTCGCCGCAGACGTCGCCCACTGCCAGGATCCGAAATTCCATATGCGCACCGCCTTTCTGAATCCGATTATAACCGAGGCCGGCGGAAAATGCAAGCCGGGGTCCGGGCAGCGCGGTTTTTCCGGTGAACTTTTACAAAATATTCACCGATTCGGAAAATGCCGCGCTATAATAGAGAGGAAAATGACAGACAGGAAGGTGAGCGCTTCGTGGCAATCAAGATTCTGATCGTGGAAGACGACAACAACATCGCCGATCTGCTTCGGCTGTATTTGGAAAAGGAAAGATATGAGGTGACCATCGCCCCTGACGGCGGTCAGGGCGTGGAGCAGTTCCGCCGCGTCCGCCCGGATCTGGTCCTGCTGGATCTGATGCTTCCGGTGATGGATGGCTGGGCGGTCTGCCGGGCGATCCGCGCCGAGGCCCAGACCCCGATCATCATGCTGACCGCGAAGAGCGAGCTGGACGACAAGGTGACCGGCCTCAAGCAGGGAGCCGACGACTATATCACCAAGCCCTTTGAGATGCGGGAGGTCCTTGCCCGCATCGAGGCGGTTCTGCGCCGCGGCGGCGCGGAGCCGGAGAAGGACAGAAGAAGACTGGAGTTCGACAAGCTGATCATCGACATGGACTCCTTCGAACTGACCGTGGACGGCAAGGTCATCCCCACGCCGCCGAAGGAGATGGAGCTTTTGTACCATCTGGCCTCCACGCCGAACCGGGTCTACCAGCGCAACAAGCTGCTCGACGAGGTCTGGGGCTTCGACTATTTCGGCGACACCAGGACCGTGGACGTCCACATCAAGCGTCTGCGCGAAAAGCTGGAGGGCGTATCCGATCAGTGGTCCCTCAAAACCGTCTGGGGCGTCGGCTACAAGTTTGAGGTGGTCAATCCGTGAAGCAGACCTTCTCCGGGCGGATGATCGGCATGCTCTGCCTGATTTTTCTCGCGCTGTTCCTCCTCTCGGGCATGACGCAGATCCTGTACTACCGCCACACGGTGGGCCAGATCCGGGAAGAGCTGTCCGACACTGCGGAGGCCGAGGCCGGCGTCATCGGCGTGCTGAATGAAGACGCGAGCCAGTCGCGCCGCCAGCTCAGTACCCAGCTCAACTTTACAGCCCGCGCCACCGGCAAGGATACCGTCATCTGCAGCGAGGACGGCACGGTGGTCGCCTGCTCCTGCGGCCTGCAGAGCTGCGAGCATCTGGGCAGCCGCTTTCCGGCGTCTCTGCTGGAGCTCGCCGGCGCGGACAGAACCGGCTTTGCCGCAAAGGTGTCCATCGACTGCTATTCCGGCAGCCGCATGGCGGCGGTCCGCAGACTGACGGATGAGAGCGGCACAGCGGCCTATGTGATCGCCTCCGTGCCCCGGGCCGGGATCACGGCCAGGCTGACCTACAGCTTCCGCGCCAATCTGCTGGTTTTTCTCACGGTGATGCTCCTGGCCGTTCCGCTGGTCTGGTGGATCGTCCGCCGCCAGACGCGGCCGATCAAGCAGATGACCGCAGCCGCCCGCAGAATGGCTCACGGCCAGATGGACGTCCGCGTTCCCACCGGCGAGGCAGACACCGCCGAGCTCAACGAGCTTGCGGTGGCCTTCAACAACATGGCGCAGGCTCTGGCGAAGAGCGAGCAGCAGCGGAAGGAATTTGTCGCCAACGTCAGCCATGAGCTCAAAACCCCCATGACAACGATCTCCGGCTATACCGAGGGGATGCTGGACGGGACGATCCCCGCCTCCGAGCACCCGAAGTATATGGAGATCATCTCCTCCGAGGTGCGGCGCCTCTCCCGCCTGGTGCGGTCCATGCTGCAGATCTCCGTGATCCAGGACCAGGGGATCCCGGCCGACCGCCGTCTGCCCTTCGATCTCTGCGAGGTCGCCGGAGAGGTCCTGATCAGCTTCGAGCAGAAGATCAACGACAAGCATCTGAACGTGGAGACGGATCTGCCGGATTCCGGCGCGCGGACGGTGGGCGACCGGGACGCGATCACCCAGGTGGTCTATAACCTGATCGACAACGCGGTCAAGTTCTGCCCGGACCGGGGCGAGCTGTCGCTGAGCATCCGGGAGGCAAAGGGAAACAAGTATCTGGTTTCGGTGAAAAATACCGGCCCCACGATCCCGCCGGAGGAGTTGCCGCTGGTCTTCGACCGCTTCCACAAGACGGACAAGAGCCGATCCATGGACCGCGACGGCGTCGGTCTCGGCCTCTATATCGTCCGGACCATCATTCTGAGCCATGAGGAAGACATCTATGTGACGAGCCGCGACGGCGTGACGGAGTTCACCTTCACCATGCCGAAGGTGCCCGCCGTCGCTTAATCCAAACCATTCCAGACAAGGCGGTGAGAGACAATGGAAGACAAGCTGACCCCGATCGAGGCGGAGGTGACCGAGCTTCCGGGCCGGTCTGAGCCCTTGCCGGCATCAGACAGCTACGGCACGGCGGCGATGCCGAAGCCCAAGCGCAGCTACGCCTGGCTCTGGATCCCCTTCGGCATTCTCATCATCGTCCTTTGCACCCTCGCGGTCCTGACAAGCCTCTTCGACGTCCGGCTCGAGCGCAAAAACGGCAGCTGGAGCCTGCAGATGCGAAACAGTCAGAAGAGCGATTCGGAGGGGATCGTGCGGGATCTCCCGCTCGCCACCGGGGTGGAGCAGGATCCGACGGCGGAGACCCTTTCCCAGGATCCCCTCAGCCTTCAGGTGGAGGGAGATAAGGCCCCCATCGCGTCCGCTTCGGCTTCCGAGGTCTACGACGCGGTGTCCGCCGGTGTCGTATGCCTGGAATATCAGACGGTCTACGGGACCGTCAGCACCACCGGCGTCGTGCTCTCTCCGGACGGCTATCTGCTGACCGCCGCCCTGGATCCCGGAAACGCGATTGAGATCCGCGCGGTGTTCTCCGACGGAACGACCTCCACCGCCCGCCGCGTGCGGACGGATCAGGAAACAGGTCTGGTCCTGCTGAAAGCCGACGCGGAGGACCTCAAGCCCGTGGTGTTTGCGCCGGACGGGGCGGGGACCGTGGGCCAGACGGTCTACTGCATTGCCAATCCCTACGGCTCGTTCATGGGCAATGTGTTCTGTGAGGGCATGCTCTCCGCTGTCCGGACCCGGGAGCTGGACGGCACGCCCATCCGACTGATGCTGTCCTCCTGCGCTCTGCAGGGGGAGGGCTACGGGATCCCGCTCTTTGACGCGACCGGCAGGCTCCTGGGCCTCACGGCCCCGGCCGCCCGGCGGATGCTCAGCGTGAGCCCGGATCCCTGCTTCGCTCTGAGCTCCGAGGATGTGCGCCGTGTCGTGAAAGACCTTTGGAGCGGAACCGCCGATTCGGACCTGCTGGGATTGCGGGTCGAGCTGATTCCCACCGCCACCCGGATCTATTTCGGCTATCCCGGGACCCTCTGGATCACCGAGATCTCGTCGGATTCTCCGCTCAGCGGCGTGTTTTCCAGCTATGACATCATCACCCACGTCAACGGAAAGCAGGTGTGGACCGTGGAGGAGTACGAGCAGGCGCTCAAAGAGGCGGCCGGTTCGACCAGCGTCCGCCTGACCGTCTATCGCTACGGCCGGTCCTACGAAGCCACGATCCGGCTCAATCCCACCTGATCGGCATGCAGAACGGGGGCGGCTCGGGCAGAGCCGCCCCCGTTTTCAAATAGTCATTGGAAATAGAAGTCTCGAAAACGAGCCTTTTCATTTCTCATCGTTCAAATGGCAATTTGAATGATCCCACAATTTTCAACTTTCAATTTTCAATTGAGCTGACCCGCAGTGGCCGCTGCGACGCGAAGCTGGAGCGGCGGCCATACCCACCGCAAAAGGGTTTCGCACCATCTGCCGGACGGCAGCATAGACTGCAGGGAAAGGTGGTGCTGTGCAATGAACCCAGAGACGGAGCGGGAGGTTTGGAGCAGAGTCATGACCCCCGGGCAGATGACGGCGGAGGAGGCTCTGCTGCCGGAGCGGCTGGAGGCGCTGATCTCCCTGGAACGGCGCAACGCCGCGGAGCTCAAAGTCGTCTCGGCGAGACTCAGAGGGGCAGACCGGGCAGCCTTTCTGCGGATGGCTGCCCGGGATGAGGCGCGCGCCGCAGAGCTGCAGGCGATGCATTATCTCCTGACGGGGCGGCGGCTGCGGCTCAGCGGCCGCGCGGAACCCCTCCCGCGGGATCTGCCGGAGGCGCTTCGGATGCTCTGGCTTCGCCGGCGGGAGATGGCGCGGTCCTATGCGGAGCTCTCCCGGGATTTTTCCGCCTATGCCGAAACCTTCGACCGGTTCTCCGCCGAGACGCGGCGGCAGATGAAGCAGATTTCTGCCGCCCTGCGCGGACGGATGGGCTGATTCTCTGTAAGATGGAAAAACTCGGAAAAAAGACTTTTTTTATGGACCAAAGTATGCTATAATATTCTAAATGTACGACTGACAAAGACTGCGGGGGAGATCCTCCCCGCGCGGAAAGGATACACAATGGGACTGATTACCAAACTGTTCGGCACGACCTCCGAGCGGGAGGTCAAGCGCCTGAAGCCGCTTGTCGACCAAATCGAAGCCCTTGAGGAGACCTTCAAACAGCTCTCCGACGAGGCGCTGCGCGAAAAGACGGACGAATTCAAAGCCCGCCTGGCAAAGGGAGAAACCCTCGACGACCTCCTGCCTGAGGCCTTTGCCGCGGTCCGCGAGGCCGCGCGCCGGGTCCTGGGCATGCGCCCCTACCGGGTCCAGCTGATCGGCGGCATCATCCTGCATCAGGGCCGGATCGCCGAGATGAAGACCGGCGAAGGCAAGACCCTGGTCGCCATCCTCCCGGCCTACCTCAACGCCCTGACCGGTGAGGGCGTCCACATCGTCACCGTCAACGACTATCTGGCCAAGCGCGACTCCGAGTGGATGGGCAAGGTCTACCGCT
>CAMOLY010000030.1 GCA_946619065.1 uncultured Clostridia bacterium
CAGCGGCAGCTGCGGGTCAGCGGCAGCTGCGGGTCAGCGGCAGCTGCGGGTCAGCAGCTGCTATTGGTCAGAGGCCACTACGGTGACTCGTTCAGCATCCCCTCTGGTGACTGTTCACTATTGACTAAAAAATGATTGCCTTTTTGCGTGGGCTCTGCTATAATATGGTGAAAAATTATGAAGCAGGGTGATTACCATGGAAAAAATCCTGAATCTGATCTCTCAGCGGGTCTCCGCTGCCTTTGAACGGGCGGGGTATGACGCCGCTTATGGGCGGGTGACGGTGTCGAACCGGCCGGATCTGTGCGAATACCAGTGCAACGGCGCGATGCCGGCTGCCAAGGCCTATCACAAGGCGCCGATCCAGATCGCAGAAGACGTCGCAGCGGCCCTGCAGGACGAGGCGGCCTTCTCTCAGGCGGAGGCGGTCAAGCCCGGATTTCTGAATCTGCGGCTCAACCCGGACTGGCTTGCAGGCTATCTGGAGCAGATGCGCACCGCTCCCCGCTTCGGCGTGGAGCCGGATCCGAAGGCCGGAACCGTCGTGATCGACTACGGCGGACCAAACGTGGCCAAGCCCCTGCACATCGGGCATCTGCGCTCGGCCATCATCGGCGAGAGCATCAAGCGGATCCAGCGCTTTTTCGGCAATACTGCCATCGGAGATATCCACCTGGGCGACTGGGGCTTGCAGATGGGTCTGATCATTGCCGAGCTGCGCGCGCGCAAGCCGGATCTGCCCTATTTTGACGAGAGCTTCAAGGGGGACTATCCCGCCGAAGCGCCGTTCACGATCTCCGATCTGGAGGAGATCTATCCCGCCGCCTCCGCCAAGTCCAAGACGGACGAGGCCTTTGCCGCCAGGGCCCACGACGCGACCTACGAGCTGCAAAACGGCCGCCGCGGCTACCGCGCCCTCTGGGAGAAGATCATGGAGATCTCCACCGCGGATCTGCGGAAAAACTACGACCGTCTCGGGGTCAGCTTCGAGAGCTGGCTCGGCGAGAGCGACGCCCAGCCCTATATTCCCCCGATGCTGGACCGGATGCGCGAGATGGGTATTCTGGTTCAGAGCGAGGGCGCCAAGGTCATCGAGGTCCAGGAGCCGACCGACACCAAGGAGGTCCCGCCCTGCATCATCATGAAGTCCGACGGCGCGACCCTGTACGCGACGACGGATCTGGCCACGATCTGGCAGCGGGCGCAGGATTTCAGGCCCGCAAAAATCCTCTACGTGGTGGACAAGCGGCAGAGCCTGCACTTTGAGCAGGTCTTCCGGGCAGCCCGGAAGGCGGAGCTGGTCTCACCCGAGACTGTGATGCGCCACATCGGCTTCGGCACGATGAACGGCAAGGACGGCAAGCCCTTTAAGACCCGCGCCGGCGGCGTGATGCGACTGGAGACCCTGATCGGCGAAATCACCGATTTCGTCCGCGCAAAGGTTGTGGAAAACCAGCTGGTCGCGGCCGACGAGGTGGAGGAAACCACCGCAAAGATCGCGATGGCAGCGCTCAAGTACGGCGATCTGAGCAACCAGCCCACCAAGGACTATATCTTCGATCTGGACCGCTTTGCCGCCTTCGAGGGCAACACAGGGCCCTATATCCTCTATACGATCGTCCGCATTCAGTCCATCCTCTCCCGCTTCGGCGCCTGGGAGGATCTGCCGATCCGCACCCCGCTGACAGCCGAGGCCAAGGATCTGATGCTGGCTCTGACCCGGTTTGCCGAGGTCACGGAGCTCGCCTACCGCGACGACGCGCCGAATCTGATCTGCGCCTATATCTATGAGCTGGCCGGCTGCGCGAACAAGTTCTACCATGAGACGCGCATTCTGACCGAAGCGGATCCGGAGAAGCAGAAGGGCTATATCGCGCTGATCGCCCTGACCAAGGGCGTACTGGACACCTGCATCGACCTGCTGGGCTTCTCCGCGCCGGAGAAGATGTGATGCGGATTCTGCCGATGGACGGTTCCGCGGCGGCGCAGGTGGCAGCCCTGGAGCGGGAGACCTTCTCTCTGCCCTGGGACGAGCCCTCGATCCGGGCGGAGCTGGACAATCCGCTGAGCCTGTGGCTGACTGCCCTGGACGGCGGGACGGTTCTGGGCTATGTCGGGTCCCAGACCTGCTTTGATGACACGGACATTCTGAACGTGGCGGTCCGGCCGGACTGCCGCAGGCGCGGAATTGCCGAGGCCCTGATGCGGGAGCTGGAGCGTCTGCTCCCGCTCCGCGGCGCGGAACGGATCACGCTGGAAGTGCGCGCGTCGAACGACCCGGCCATCTGCCTTTACGAAAAGCTTGGCTACGCCCAGGTAGGTCTGCGGAAGGGCTACTACGAAAAACCCCGCGAGGACGCAATCATCATGCAGAAGGAACTGGCCGGGTGACGGGTCCCGTGGCGCACTGAACTCGAAGAGTCACGAAGTATGTGCGCCGCTGCGACGCATCCCCTGGTGACTCGTACACCCGTCCCCTAGTGACTGGTGACTGGTGACTCGTAACCCTCGTCCCCTATTGCCTATTGCCTGTTGCCTATTGCCTAAGCTCCCCGTCCCCTATTGCCTATTGCCTATTGCCTATTGCCTAAGCTCCCCGTCCCCTATTGCCTGCTCTGCATAAGTTCCGGCAGCCAAATCAAAGATTTGGGCCGTCACTTATATTGCCTGATGCCTATTGCCTAAACCAAAACGGAGTACCTATGAACATTCTTGCAATTGAATCCTCCTGCGATGAGACCGCTGTGGCGGTGGTGCGGGACGGGCGGCAGGTGCTGGCCGACTGCATCTCCTCGCAGGTGGACATCCATAAAATCTACGGAGGCGTGGTACCGGAAATTGCCTCACGCAAGCACATCGAGGCCATCTATCCGCTGGCGGATCAGGCGCTTCGGGACGCCGGGATCACCCGGCGGGAGATCGACGCCGTGGCGGTCACTTACGCGCCGGGGCTGATCGGCGCGGTGCTGGTGGGGGTCAATTTCGCCAAGGCAGCGGCCATGGCCCTGGGCTTGCCGCTGATCCCGGTGCATCACATCCGGGGCCACATTGCCGCCAACTATCTGACATATCCCGATCTGGAGCCGCCGTTTCTGTGTCTGGTGGTCTCCGGTGGGCACACGATGCTGGTGGACGTGCGGGATTACACCGAGATGGAGATCCTGGGCGGGACCCGGGACGACGCGGCCGGGGAATGCTTCGACAAGATCGCCCGCGTACTCGGGATGCCCTACCCCGGCGGCGCGGCCCTGGACCGAATGAGCCAGGGCGCAGACGGGACCCGCTACCCGATGCCCCGGGCGAAGGTGGACGGGAATCCCCTCGACCTGTCCTTCTCCGGGCTCAAGACCGCGGCCATCAATCTGATCCACAAGGCTGTGCAGAAATATGGGGCGGACGCTTTCATCAACAGGTGCACGGATCGGGAGACCACCTCATCCGTCATCGGGCTTGCGGGGGACGCCCGATGCCACCTTCCCCTCAAGGGGAAGGCTTTGGAGGGGAAGGCGCTTGAGGAGGCCATCGACGTGCCGGCCCTGTGCGCCTCCGTCTCCGCCGCGGTGAGCAATGCCCTGGTGAGCCGGACGGTTCTGGCCCTGGAGCAGACCGGGCGGAAGACCCTGGCCGTGGCCGGCGGGGTGGCCGCCAACTCCCGGATCCGGGCAGACGTGCTCCGCGAGGCCGGAAAGCTTGGCGTCCGGGTCTGCCTGCCGGAGCTGCGGTTCTGCGGCGACAACGGTGCGATGATCGGCAGCCAGGCCTATTACGAATATCTCGCCGGGCACACGGCGGACATGACGCTCAACGCCTACGCGACAAAATCTCTGATCGGAGAACAGATATAAAGGAGGAACTGCTTTGAAACACACAAAAACATCTCCACTCAAGGCAATTAATTGGAAAACCGTCGGGATCGACACGATCTATGACATCATCGGCGGCATTCTCTACGGCATCGGCATCTACACCTTCGCCTCCGAGGCGGACTTCGCCCCCGGCGGCATCGCGGGTGTGGCGCTGATCATCCACCACTTCTTCAAGTGGGTCCCCATCGGCCTGTGCCAGCTGGTCATCAACATTCCGGTGGCGATCATCTGCTATCGGATGCTCGGCCGGCAGTTCTTCATCAAATCTGCGCGGACCATGATCATCTCCACGCTGATCATCGACCTGGTGATGCCGCAGTTCCCGACCTATGAGAAAAACCGTCTGCTCTGCGCGATCTTCGCGGGCGTTCTCTCCGGCGCAGGCCTCGCGCTGGTCTACATGCGCGGCTCCTCCACCGGCGGCACCGACTTCATCATCATGGCAATCCGCAAGAAGCTGCCCCACATGTCCATCGGCTCGATCTCGCTGGCGATTGACGGTTCCGTCATCATCCTCGGCGGCATTGTCTTTAAGCAGATTGAGGCCGTGCTTTTCGGCATCATCATGACCATCCTCTCCACGACGATCATTGACAAGCTGATGTACGGCACCAATTCTCAGCGCCAGCTTATGATCATCAGCAACAAGGCAAAGGAGATCTCCGACCAGATCTGCAAGCAGACCGAGCGCGGGGCGACCCTGCTCAAGGGCGTTGGCGCCTACACCGGCGAGGAAAAGCTGGTCATCATGTGCCTGTGCTCCAAGACGGAGATGTTCCCGGTCCGCAGCATTGTCAAGTCCATCGACCCCCACGCAATGATCATGATCAGCACCGTGGACGAGGCCTACGGACTCGGCTTCAACCCGCTGAACGATTAAATACGATCGGTTTTCACGAAAAACCCGGGATTTTCGGATTTCTCCGAAAAATCCCGGGTTTTTCGCCCTGCTTCGACAGATTATGTTAACAAGATGTGTTATGATTTATGCAACGGAACGAAGGCGCAGGACGACGGCTGTCCGATCATCGGCCGCGTCCGACTCGCCCAGCGTGATCAGGCAGCTTGCCAGGTCACGCACGGTTCCGCGGGAAAAGCTCGTCAGCCTGTGCTCTGTCTCCTCTCCGAAGGCGCCGTCGCTGACCATTACAAGCGTTTCCCCCGCTTTGAGGGACAGTTCACAGCGGTCCGGGCAGTGGGCAGGGCCTACGCCGCAGCCCGGCGGCGGCGTAACTGTCCCGATTTTTTGTACAATCTCGCCGACGCGCAGATAGGACTGGGCCGCGCCCCACTTGTAGAGGGTCCCTTCCCCGGTCGTCAGATCCAGCCGCAGCAGGTCCACGGTGGAAAAGGCCGTGACCTTTCGCAGGACATAGAAGCCGTTGAGCAGTTCCATCGCGCTGTCCGGCGCCACGCCGCCCGCCAGAAGGGCGGAAAGGAGCTTCGCGGCCCGGTCGGATTCCGCCCGCGCCTCCGGTCCGGTCCCCATGCCGTCGCAGAGCAGGACGTAGAAATTTCCGAAGCGGTCTCGGCAGGTGGCCCCCCGATCGCCGGAGACCTCATTTCCGTTTTTGCAGGCCGTGCCCACCGCAAGCTCCGGGGTATAGCGGATCGGCGCGGTGGAATCCGGCTCTGTACTCCGGCTCAGAAGGCGGGAGAGCAGCAGGTACTGTCCGGCGGCAATCTGCCTGCCCTCCTCAAACCGGCGTTCGTCCCGAGCCGTCCGGCGCTGGGCGTCCAGCGACTGGTTCACTGCGGTCAGGAAGCCCTCGGTGTGGCGGCAGCGGTCGGCAAAGCGGGCGGGCAGATCGTCCCGCAGGGCGCTGCCGCGGATCAGGATCCCCTCCCCTGCCCGGCAGAGATCCCGATAGGTATCCTCCGCGTCCTGCTCCCAGCACTGGTCCCGGCGCACGCAGCAGCGGCAGACCCGCTCGGCGGCCTCGTCGTAGACCTTCGCCAGCCGGATCGGGCTGACGGCGGGCTCCTCCCGCGCAAGGATCTGGTACATGGTCTCCAGCGCACGTTCCACGCCCTTCTCCTGCTTCGGCAGCAGCGGACGTCCTGCCGTCCGGACCCGCGCCGGAAGCGGAAGCAGCTCCGGAAGCGCCGTCCCGGCCAGGGCGCCCAGGGCGGCCGTGATGCACAAAGACGGCAGGACCGTCCCGCTGGCAAGCTGCCAGAGAAGGGCAGAGGAGAAGAAGATTGCGCTGCGCCGATTCCCGCGGGTCTGTCTGAAAAAATCGGCACAGAGCACACCCAGGGCCAAAACACCGGTCATCGAAACCGGCAGGGAGCCGCCCAGATCCACCGCGGCACCGCAGAGCACCGCCTCGGTCAGCCCGCCTCCGGTGCAGAGCAGACCGACCGCGATCCCGGCCGAGACCGAAGCCCCGAAGGGCGGGACCAGAGCCGCGGCACAGCCGAGCAGCACCAGGGCAGAAAGGCGGCCTCTGCGCCGGGCGGAGATCCGCTTCCAGAGGACCGGCGCGGCAAAGGCGGCGGCAATCGAGAGCAGCAGGTGCACGATGCTGGCCGCGGTCAGGCCGCTGTCCAGCAGAAAAATCGCGCCCACTGCGCCGGTCAGGGAGGCGCTGAGAATCGCGTGGTTGACCGGCGTCCCGGAAAAGATCACCGCCGCGGCCAGATAGCTCAGGCTCAGGGCGATCGGCGCCATCGCGGTCTCCCAGCCCCAGAGCAGCAGATAGCCGCCCACTGCGCCAATCGCCCCGGCGACGGCCGCCGGCAGCCCGCCGGCCAAAAGCGGCACACAGGCTGCCAGCGGCAGCGGCCTTACCCCCGCACGCGCGGCACAGAGCAGAAAGCACGCACCGCACCACAGAAGCGGTTCGGCCGGGTTCCCCGGCGCGAAGACACGCAGCTTTTTCCGGACCGGAGCCGGAACCTTATCCTTGCACAGCATCCGTTTCATTCCTCCGCAACAGACTTTTTCCCAATTGTAACGGTTCCGCGCGGAAAACGCTGTCGAGAAACACACCGGAAAAAACCATGGGAAAAATATCTTGCCACAGGGGGGAGATCGGGGTATAATGAAAGGACTGACAAGATTCGAAAGGAGTCGCGGGAATGGACTTCAAGCTGCATGCGCCGTTTTCGCCCACCGGGGATCAGCCGGAGGCGATCGAGGCGCTCATAAGGGGCATTGAAATGGGGCTGGATGAGCAGGTGCTGCTGGGCGTAACCGGCTCCGGCAAGACCTTCACGATGGCAAACGTGATTGCCCGGCTCAACCGACCGACTCTGGTACTGGCCCACAACAAGACCCTCGCCGCCCAGCTGTGCTCGGAGTTCCGGGAGTTTTTCCCGGAAAACGCCGTGGAGTATTTTATCTCCTACTACGACTACTATCAGCCGGAGGCCTATATTCCGCACACCGATACCTATATTGAAAAGGACTCATCGATCAACGACGAGATCGAGCGCCTGCGCCACTCGGCCACCTCCTCCCTCTTTGAGCGGCGGGATGTGATCGTGGTGGCCTCGGTGAGCTGTATCTACGGTTTGGGCGACCCCATCGACTACAAGAGCATGGTGATCTCCCTGCGGACCGGCATGGAATACCCGCAGGAGACGCTGATGAAGAAGCTGATCGAGATCCGCTATGAGCGCAACGACGTGGATTTCTCCCGCAACCACTTCCGGGTCCGCGGCGACACCGTTGAGGTCTACCCGGCCTACTGGTCCGGCCGGGCAATCCGGATCGAGTTTTTCGGCGACGAGGTGGACCGGATCTCTGAGATCAACGCGGTTACCGGCATCGCTGAGCGCACGGTCTCCCACGTGGCCATCTATCCGGCCTCTCACTACGTCACGACGCCGGAGAAGATGCAGCGGGCGCTCTTTGACATCCGCGCGGAAATGGAGGAGCGGGAGAAGCTGTTCCAGGACGCGGGCAGACTGCTGGAGGCCCAGCGCATCCGCCAGCGGACCGAGTATGATATGGAGATGATGCAGGAGATCGGGTTCTGCACCGGAATCGAAAACTACTCCCGGGTGATCTCCGGCCGGGCGCCGGGCACGCCGCCGATGACGCTGATGGACTACTTCCCGAAGGATTTCCTGCTGTTCGTGGACGAGAGCCACGTGACCCTGCCCCAGGTGCGGGCCATGTACAACGGCGACCGCTCCCGCAAGGAGACGCTGGTACAGTACGGCTTCCGCCTGCCGTCAGCCTTCGACAACCGCCCGCTCAAGTTCGATGAGTTCCAGAGCAAGATTCATCAGGTGGTCTACGTCTCCGCCACGCCGGCCCCGTTTGAGTCTGAACGGGCCGGTCAGATCGTGGAGCAGGTAATCCGCCCCACCGGTCTGCTTGACCCGGAGGTGGAGGTCCGGCCCATCGAGGGGCAGGTGGACGATCTGATGGAGGAGATTGCGAAGGTTACGGCGAAGGAGGAGCGGGTGCTCGTCACGACGCTGACCAAGCGGATGGCCGAGGATCTGACCGCCTATCTGCAGAAAAACGGCGTCCGCGTCCGATACATGCACTCGGACATCGGCGCACTGGAGCGGATGGAAATCATCCGCGATCTGCGCATGGCGAAATTCGACGTGCTGGTGGGCATCAATCTGCTGCGCGAGGGCCTGGATCTGCCGGAGGTTTCGCTGGTGGCGATCCTGGACGCCGACAAGGAGGGCTTCCTCCGCAGCCCCACGAGTCTGATCCAGACCATCGGCCGCGCCGCGCGAAACGCCGAGGGCCGGGTCATCATGTACGCAGACAAGATGACGCCCGCAATGGACTACGCCATCCGGGAGACCAACCGCCGCCGCGGGATCCAGGACGCCTACAACAAGGCCCACGGGATCGTCCCGAAGACAATCCGCAAGGACGTGCGCGACCTGATCGAAATCACGACGCAGGATGTGGACGTGCGCGGCAAGGGCGGCTTGAAGATGACAAAGGACGAGCGCGACCGGGAAATCGCCCGTCTGGAGAAGCAGATGAAGAAGGCCGCGCAGATGATGGAATACGAGTTCGCCGCCGTGCTGCGCGACCAGATCATCCAGCTGCGCGGAGAACGGTGAGGACGGTGCCGGGATATGGACATTCGGACAGAGCTGTTAAACTACCGGCCCTGGAACGAGCAGGAGGAGCGCGACCGGGAGCTGATGCTCTATGCGCTGAAGGCCTTTCCGGACGTGCTGACGCGGAACAATCCGGTCTGCCATTTCACGGCCTCCAACTGGATCACAAACCCGGGAAGGGACCGGATTCTCTTTGCGTATCATAACATTTTCCGGCACTGGGGCTGGACCGGCGGGCACGCGGACGGGGAATCCGATCTGCGGGCGGTCGCCCGGCGCGAGGCCGGCGAGGAGACCGGTCTGTGGCAACTGAAGCCCCTGTATGACGGAATCTTCTCGATCCAGTGTCTTTGCGTTGATCACCACTACAAGCGTGGCGCCTTCGTCTCCTCCCACCTGCATCTGGACTGCTGCTATCTGTGGGAGGCCGACGAAAAATCGGCCCTGCATGGCAAGGCCGATGAAAACTCCGGCGTCAAATGGGTCCCGATCGACAGAGTGAACGAGATCGCCGGAGAAGCCGTGATGGAAATGGTCTACACAAAGCTGAATGAAAAGCTCCGTGCGCTGGGATCGTGTGGCGAGAAGGCTTATTCCGGGAAGTAGCGGTCGACAAAGTCGACTGTTTCGACCCGGAATTCCTTTCCGTCGAGGTAGGACAGGATCCCGGCGTCGGTGGTAAAGGCGAACTTCAGCTTATAGGAATAGAGGGCCTGGTAATTGCGGTGGTCGGCTTTTTCCTCCTTGCCGAGCCTTCCGTACTTGCCGTCTCCCAAAAGCGGCGTGCCGGCGGCGGCCATCATCGCGCGAATCTGGTGGGTGCGGCCGGTGATCAGCTCGCACTCCACCAGCGACAGGCCGTTTT
>CAMOLY010000031.1 GCA_946619065.1 uncultured Clostridia bacterium
TGATCACGAATTTCCATCTGCCCGAGAGCACCCTGATCATGCTGGTCTCCGCCTTCGCAGGGCGGGAGAACATTCTCAATGCCTATCGGGTCGCCGTGGAGGAGCGGTACCGCTTTTTCTCATTTGGAGACGCCATGTTCATTCAATGATCTCCGGCAAGGCCGGGCGGTTCGGGCACAATACTACCATACCAGAGGACAACGTCATGTTTCAACTGCTGAAAACCGAAGGGCGCGCCCGGCGGGGCGTGTTCACCTGTGCCCACGGGACCGTGCAGACGCCGGTCTTTATGAACGTGGGCACGCAGGCCGCGATCAAGGGCGGACTCAGCGCGAAGGATCTGAAGGAGATCGGCTGTCAGGTCGAGCTTTCGAACACCTACCATCTGCACCTCCGGCCCGGCGACGGGATCGTAAAACAGTTGGGAGGCCTGCACCGATTTATGACCTGGGACAGGCCGATTCTCACCGACTCCGGCGGATTTCAGGTCTTCTCGCTGGCAAAGCTGCGCAAAATCAAAGAGGAGGGCGTCTATTTCGCCTCCCACATTGACGGGCGGAAGATCTTCATGGGGCCGGAAGAGAGCATGCAGATCCAGTCCAACCTGGGCTCGGATATCTGCATGGCCTTTGACGAGTGCGTCGAGAACCCCTCGCCTTACGACTATGTGAAGCAATCGGCCGACCGCACCTACCGCTGGCTGGTCCGGTGCAAGGCGGAGCTTGAACGGCTGAACGCACTGCCCGGCACCGTCAACCCGCAGCAGATGCTCTGGGGCATCAACCAGGGCGGAACCTACCGGGATCTGCGGATCGAGCACGCGAAGCGGATCGCCGCGCTCGATCTGCCCGGCTACGCCATCGGCGGGCTGGCCGTCGGAGAGCCCACCGAGGTGATGTACGAGATCATCGAGGCGGTGGAGCCCCATCTGCCCGCGGACCGGACCCGGTATCTGATGGGCGTCGGGACGCCCTCGAACATCATTGAGGCCGTTGCCCGGGGCGTGGATTTCTTCGACTGCGTGATGCCGGCCCGGAACGCCCGCCATGCGCGGCTCTTCACCTGGGAGGGCGCGATCAATCTGAAAAACGCCAAGTATGAGCTGGACGACGGACCCATCGACCCGGCCTGCGACTGCCCGGTCTGCCGCCGCTACTCCCGGGCCTATCTGCACCATCTGTTCAAGGCCGAGGAGATTCTGGCCCTGCGGCTGAGCGTCATGCACAATCTGTATTTCTACAACAAGCTGATGGAGCGGATCCGGGAAGCCCTGGACGGGGGCCGGTTTGCCGCCTTCCGGGCCGAATACAGCGAAAAGCTGGCAAAGAGAATTTAACCAAAATATTGCTTGCATTCCAGCGCTTTCCCATGTATAATCAGTTGTAAAGAAACAACGGAGGTAACCTTATGAGTACCATGCTTATCATGCTGGTCGCGTTTGTCGGCGTCTTCTACTTCATGATCGTCCGTCCGGAGAACAAGAAGAAAAAGGAAGCTGAAGCGCTTCGCAATTCCCTGCACAGGGGCGACCAGATCACCACCATCGGCGGCATCGAGGGCAAGATTGTCAACGTGAAGGACGACAAGATTGTGATCGAGTCCGGCGAGGATCAGGTCCGTCTGGAGCTTCAGAAATGGGCCGTGATGACCAACCGTACCGCGGAGAAGGAAAAGGCGAAGCGGGCGGAGGAGGCCAGAGAGGCTGCCCAGAAGGCCAAGGAAGAGAAGGCCAAGGCCAAGGAAGAGGCCAAGAAGAACAAGGGCGTCCGCTGAATGAGCACCTGGGAGCGCACTGCAAAATGATTCGTTTTGCAGCGCGCTCCTGCGTTTTTTTTCACGCCGGGCAAAAACCAAAAATCAATTTTTCAGGAGGTTGTATCATGAAAACAGCACGCAGGATCCTTGCAGTGGTTCTCATTCTTTCTCTTGTGTTTGTTCTGGCAGCCTGCTTCGGCAAGAAAAACAAGCTGGAAGGCACATGGCAGACAACAACGTACGCAGATGAGAATTGGTATTACCTTTTCAACTCTGATGGCACCTGCAGATACGGTCTTGTCTCCAGCGATATGGCTGGTTCCGCGAACGGCACATACAAGGTGGACGGCGATACGCTGAATGTTACGATTAACGGAAGAGACGGGCAAATCAACCACACTTATCAGATTGTGAGCGTTTCCGACACAGAACTCGTCCTTTCCGAGGATGGGAAAACCGTCACCCTCAAACAGAAGTAAGATTGACCGGACCCTTTTCAGGCACACAGCCCGTTTTCGGACGCCTGGCAGAATTCATGCTTGCATTCTGCCAGGCGTTGTGTTATACTGCTTTTGAATTGCCGGGGTTTCCCGGCGAAAAAGGCAATGAACGGGCTGTCTGCGGTTCGATCCGGGTTTCAGAGAGGATGCGGTCGGTGTGAGCATCCGCCGGGGACCGGCAGGCTTTCTCCCGGGAGCCGCCGCCTGAACGGAACCGCAGGGCCTCCGCCCCGCTTCCCTGTAGGGTGGGCCGTTTGGAAATCGCGTTAAGATTTCAGGAGTGCGCCGGGAAGCCGGCGAATTGCGGGTGGTACCGCGGAAGCTGCGTCTTTCGTCCCCAATGCGGGGGAAGAGGGACGCTTTTTTACGTATTTCGAAAATCATTTCACAAGGAGAATGCTTCAATATGAAAGAACAACTCGAACGCATCCGCGCTTCCGCCCTGGAAGCGCTGGCGCAGGCGAAGGAGACCTCGGACCTGGAAGCCCTGCGGGTCCGGATCCTCGGCAAAAAGGGCGAACTGACCGCGGTTCTGAAAACCATGGGAAAGCTCTCCGCCGAGGAGCGGCCTGTTATGGGCCAAATGGCGAACTCCGTCCGCGCGGCCATTGAAGAGCATCTGGAGCAGCGCAGGGCCGAGCTCGCCGCCGCTGCCCTGGAGGCGAAGCTCCGGGCGGAACGGCTGGACGTGACCGTCCCCGGCACCGCGCCGGAGCTGGGTCACCGCCACCCGATGAACATCGCCCTGGACGAGGTCAAGGACATCGCCGTCGGCATGGGCTTCCGGATCCTGGAGGGGCCGGAGGTGGAGCTGGCGGAGTACAATTTCACGAAGCTCAACACCGAGGAGGGCCACCCCGCCCGCGACTGGTCGGACACCTTCTACATCCGGGACGACAGCTCCGTTCTGCTGCGCACGCAGACCTCCCCGATGCAAATTCGCGCGATGGAGGCCATCAAGACTCCGCCGATCCGCGTCCTGGCCCCCGGCCGCGTCTTCCGCAAGGACGAGGTGGACGCGACCCATTCGCCGATGTTCCACCAGATCGAGGGTCTTGTGATCGACAAGGGCGTCACGATGGCGGATCTCAAGGGCACGCTGGAAACCTTCGTCAAGGGGCTCTACGGCGAGGACTGTGTGGTCCGCTTCCGTCCGCACCACTTCCCCTTCACCGAGCCCAGCTGCGAGCTGGACGTGCAGTGCTTCAAGTGCCACGGCGAAGGCTGCCCCACCTGCAAGGGCGAGGGCTGGATCGAGCTTTTGGGCGCCGGCATGGTGCACCCGAAGGTCCTGGAGACCTGCGGCATCGACCCGGAGGTCTACTCCGGCTTTGCCTTCGGCATCGGTCTGGAGCGCATGGCGATGCGCCGCTTCCAGATCTCCGATCTGCGGCTGATCTTCGAAAACGACGTCCGCTTCCTCGCACAGTTCTGATAAGGAGGGCCAGAAAATGAATCTTTCGAGAAAATGGCTCGGTGAATTCGTGGACATTTCGGCCACGGACCGGGAATATGATGAGATTATGACCATTGCCGGGCAGAAGGTGGAGACCACCACGCGGCTGGACGCGGAGATCCGCAACGTCCGCGTGGGCCGGGTGCTTTCCATTGTCCGGCACGAAAACTCCGACCACATGTGGGTCTGCATGCTCGACGTGGGCGAGGCGGAACCCGTCCAGATCGTCACCGGCGCGCAGAATGTCCGGCAGGGCGATTTGGTCCCGGTGGCCATGCACAACTCCTGGCTTGCCGGGGGCAAGCACATCACAAAGGGCAAGCTGCGCGGCGTGGAATCCAACGGCATGCTCTGCTCGATCCAGGAGCTGGGTCTAACGCCCAACGACTTCCCCGACGCCTGCACGGACGGGATCTGGATCCTGAACGACGAGGGCGCCCAGGTCGGCCAGGACATCAACCAGGTCATGGGAACCGACGACTCGGTGGTGGAATTCGAGATCACGAACAACCGTTCCGACTGCTACAGTCTGATCGGCCTTGCGCGGGAGACCGCGGCGGCCTTCAACGTCCCGCTCCGGCTGCATGAGCCGGTGGTCAAGGGCGGCGGACCCGGCGTTCTGCCGGAGCTGCTGGACGTGGAAACCCCCGCAGACGATCTGTGCAGACGCTACACCGCCCGGATGGTGCGGAACGTGAAAATCGCCCCCTCGCCCAAGTGGATGCGCCAGCGTCTGCGCGCGGCCGGCATCCGGCCGATCAACAACATCGTCGACATCACCAACTATGTCATGGTGGAGTACGGCCAGCCGATGCACGCCTTCGACTACCGCTACGTCCGGGGCGGCAAAATCATTGTCCGCCGCGCCGGTGAAGACAAAACCCTGACGACGCTGGACGGCACCGTGCGGAATCTGACCCCCGATATGCTGGTCATTGCCGATGAGACCAAGCCCGTTGGCCTGGCCGGCGTCATGGGCGGAGAGAACTCCGAGATTAAGGCCGACACCGCGGACGTGGTCTTCGAGTCTGCGAACTTTGACGGCACCTCGATCCGCAAGACGGCTCTGGCGCTGGGCATGCGCACCGACGCTTCGGCAAAGTTTGAGAAGAACATCGACCCGATGCTGACCCTGCCCGCCGTCAACCGCGCCTGCGAGCTGGTGGAGCTGCTGGGAGCCGGTGAGGTCGTGGACGGCGTCATCGACATTCTCAACGAGATCCCCGAGCCCTTTGAACTGCCGCTGGAGCCGGAGAAGATCAACCGTCTGCTGGGCACCGACATTCCGGAGGCGGACATGATCGACTATCTGCGGCGCGAGCAGATCGAGGTCCGGGACGGGATGATTCAGGTTCCCTCCTGGCGGCCCGACCTGCGCAGGATGGCCGACATTGCCGAGGAGGTCGCCCGCTTCTACGGCTACAACGAGATCCCGACCACCCTGATGCGCGGTCTGACGACCCGCGGCGGCTACTCTGAGAGCCAGAAGCTGGAAGCCCTGGCCGGAAATGCCGCCCGCGCCATGGGCTACAGCGAGATCATCACCTACTCCTTCGTCTCTCCCACCGGTCTGGATCGGATCCGGGTCCCCGCCGACGACCCGAGACGGAACCAGATCCGGATCCTGAACCCCCTGGGCGAGGACACCTCCGTGATGCGCACGGCGATCCTGCCGTCGATGCTGGATATTCTCGCCCGCAACTTCGCCCACCACAACAAGGAGGCGAAGCTCTACGAGATCGGCAAGATCTACCTGCCTGTGGAGGGCAGGGAGCTGCCCGAGGAGCCGAAACGTCTGGTGCTCGGCAGCTACGGAACAGGCGATTTCTACGCGATCAAGGGAGCGGTGGAGGAGATCCTGACCGCCGTCAACGCGCAGAAGCCCGTCTTCGAGGCCGTGACCGACGATCCCAGCTACCACCCAGGCCGCTGCGCCGCCGTCATCATCGGCGGAAAGCGGATCGGTCTGGTCGGACAGGTGCATCCGCTGGCTGCGAAGAACTATGAGATCGACGGCGACGTCTACGCCGCGGAGCTGGACTTCACCGAGCTGATGACCGTGCTTGCGCCGGAGAAGACCTTCAAGCCGCTGCCGAAATTCCCGCCCACGAGCCGGGATCTGGCGGTGGTCTGCCGGGAGGAGATCGAGGCGGGCCGGCTGGAGGCCTGCATCACCGCCGCCGGCGGCAGGCTGCTGCGCAGCGTGGAGCTGTTTGACATCTATCGCGGCGCCGGCATCCTGCCCGGTTATAAGAGCGCCGCGTTCTCCCTGGTCTTCCGCGCGGAGGACCGCACGCTGACCGACGGCGACATCGAGCCCGCGATGGATCAGATCCTGAACGCGCTGGAGAAGGAGCTGGGGGCAGTCCGCCGCTGAGCGGACGCGTCCCTGCCAATCCCGAAAACATCGCATAATCGCATAGGAGAAGAAGAAATGAAGAACATTATTTTATCCGCGGACAGCACAATGGATATGCCCGCCGAGATGATCGAACGGATCGACCTGCGCGTCATCGCAAGCTACGTCACGATGGGCGATCGGACCGTGGAGGACTGGCCGGACGTCTCTCAGGAGGATCTGCTGGGCTACGTCCGCCGCAGCGGAAAGCTGGCCCAGACCAGCGCGGCGAACCCCGCCGACTACGAAGCCTGGTTCCGCAAGCTGGCAGCCGAGGGAAAGCCGGTGGTCCACATCGCCAAGAGCTCCGGGATCTCCAGCTGCTACGACAATGCCCGCATCGCGGCCGAGGAGGTCGGTAACGTCTGGGTGGTGGACTCGAAGAACCTCTCCGGCGGCAGCGCCCTGCTGATTCTCGAAGCAGCCGGCTGCGGGATCGAGGAGCCGGAGGCCCTTTGCAGCCATCTGGAGGCCTACCGCGAACGGATCGACGGAAGCTTTATCATTGAAACGCTGGAGTTTCTGCGCAAGGGCGGACGCTGCTCCACAGTGGCCGCCCTGGGCGCGAACATCCTGAAGCTGCGGCCGGAGATCGTCATCGAAAACGGTATCATGCATGTCGGCAAGAAGTACCGCGGCGTCTACAGCAAGTGCGTCTACGACTTCCTGAACAGCAAGCTGGCGATGCTGGATTCCTTCCAGACCGATCTGGTCTTCGTCAACCACACGATTCAGGACCCGGCTTTTCTGAAGGAACTGCTGGATTATCTGCGGGAAAAGACCGGCGTCAGAGAGCTGATCGAGTTCCCCGCCTCCGCCGCGATCTCCACCCACTGCGGACCGAACACCTTCGGCGTCTTCTTCGTGCGGAAGAACTGAGGCAACGGGGTTCTGACCGATCTCCAGCTTCGCGCCGCAGCAGCCACAACAGCGTTCGAAAAGCGGGCGGTACGGCCGCTGCGGTCAGCGGTCCCTGCGAGAGGGCACGATTTGAAAACAATTTTAAAATTTTCTCTTTCGCCCCTTTACAAGCGCGGGAAAATCGGCTAAAATAGACGCAACGTGCAAAGGGTGCGGTTGTGCCCGCAAGGAGGCTGTCGCATTGGAAGATCATACCATTAAATTCCGGGTACCCTCGGAAGACCACGAGGAAATGAAGCGCATTCTGACCTCCGTCTATGCTTCTCTGACCGAGAAGGGCTACAATCCCATCAATCAGATTGTCGGCTACCTTCTGTCCGAGGACCCCACCTACATCACGAATCACAACAACGCCAGAGCGATGATCTGCCGTCTGGATCGGGATGAAGTGCTGCAGGAAATCGTCCGCCACTACCTGTTTGATTAGAAATCCGCAATCGTTCGTTGAATGGGGCCGGCTTGGCTGAGCCGGCCCTGTTTTTACAATTTCATACCTACTCTCGCTTTCAGAATCCAACTGTCCCCGCATTTGGACCGATTGTAACGCAATCATCTTTTTTTGTATTTTTTGTTAATCTTTTGATTTGGGGTTGACAAATCAATCTCAATGAGTTACAATTTGGTTACATTTATAGAGGAGGTGCTTTATGCCTGAACAACAGGGTCTCATGTACAAGGGTCATCCCTTGATGCGAAAAGACAACATCTGCTATTACGGCTCCATGGCAGATCCCTATATTGTGATTTTGCAGGTTCTGGAATCCAAGGATTTTCAGGATCTGAGCCTGGCGACGAAGGTTTCCGTCCAGCTTCAGCTGACGGATCAGACCGCTCGTCCCAAAGATCGGATTATTAAAAAAAGCGAGAAAGACGGCTTCTACACTGCCCTTGACGTGGGCTGTGTCTGGCTCGAAAGAGCCCTGTCTTCCAAGTGATTCTGAAAGCGAGGGTACTTATGAAGCATTTGTGTAAAGCGATTGTTTCGCTGGTTTTGGTCATTGCGATCCTGAGCTCCTTTGCGCTCCCGGTTCATGCCGAAGAGCTGAAAACCGGCATCGGCGTCGTGACCGCCTCCTGCCTGCGGCTGCGCTCGGAGCCGAGCACCGACAGCGAGATCATCGGTAAGGCCTATTACGGCGACTCCGTTGTGATCATCAAGGATCTCGGCGACTGGTATCTGGTCAACTGCAACCTCGAGACCGGCTACATGTACAAGGATTACATCCATTTCAAGGAGCGTGAAAACGTCAAGCTCGGCTATGCCCGCTTCGACTATGTGACCAACATCCGCAGCGGTCCGGGCACGGACAACTCCATCATCGACCAGGCGCGCAAGGGTGAGACCTGCTTCATCATCGGCTTCAACTGCGAATGGTTCAAGGTCACCTATGACGGCCAGACCGGCTACGTCCGCAGCGACCTGGTGAGCCTGCTGGAGATGCCCTACTCCAACTACGGCAGCAAGGGCAACACCTACCGCACCGACAGCAGTTCAAGCAGCTCCGTTTCTTCCGCAAGCACGAGCAGCTCCGCTTCTTCCAGCGCTTCGAGCAGCTCCAGCTCCGCCAGCACCTCGAGCAGCTCCAGCTCCTCCAGCGCTTCGAACAGCTCCAGCTCCTCCAGCGCTTCGAACAGCTCCAGCTCCTCCAGCGCTTCGAATAGCTCCAGTTCCTCCAGCACTTCGAGCAGCTCCAGCTCCTCCAGCACTTCGAGCAGCTCCAGCTCCGCCAGCACTTCGAGCAGCTCCGCTTCTTCCGCGAGCACGGGCAGCAGCATCGGACAGCAGATGGTCGATTACGCGATGCAGTTCCTGGGATACCGTTACGTCTGGGGCGGCTCCAGTCCCTCCACCGGCTTTGACTGCTCCGGCCTGACCTCCTATGTTGCGAAGCATTTCGGCTACAGCATCGGCCGCTCCGCCGCCGCACAGATCACGGCGGGCAGCTACGTCAGTCTGGGCAATCTGCAGCCCGGCGACATCGTCCTGTTCAACCGCACATACGCCTCCAGCGCCGCCGCCACACACGCCGGCATCTACATCGGCAATCACAAGTTTATCCACGCGGCCAACTCCCGCACGGGCGTTGTGATCGGCGATCTGACCACCAGCTATTACGCCTCCCGCTTCGTCTGCGGCAGACGCCTCGGCTGACAAATACGGTTTTTGAAAGGGATCGGCTCCGGCCGGTCCCTTTTTGGGCTGCGGGAAAAGCTGCGGCTCTGGCCGAAATAGAATGAAACAACGAAAAATATCGGAATGTTCCATATTTGCGATGAAATGATTCAGCAGATCCGTAGTGACCGCTGCGACGCGAAGCGATCGCAGCGGCCATAGCACCCCAAAAGCGCTTCGCGCAATGGCCGCTGTGGTCAGCGGCCACTACGACACGGGGAGCAATGGAGCAGATACATCCGCGATATGGAAAATGGATTCAGATGATCTCCTTCCGTGCATGTTTTCCCTTGTTTTCGCACATACTACCAGAAACGATTTGCACGGGGGATGGATATGGAGTCATTGCACGCGGGGAAACAGAGCCTGCGGTTTCCCGATCTGCCTGTCATTCTGGCATGGGCGTCCGTGGTGGGCAAAAAGGAAGCAGAGGGTCCGCTTGCTGATTGCTTTGACATTCGGATGACGGACACAAAGCTTCAGCAGAAGAGCTGGGAGCAGGCGGAAACAAAAATGCAGCAGATGGCGCTCAA
>CAMOLY010000032.1 GCA_946619065.1 uncultured Clostridia bacterium
GACGGCAACTTCGACAAGTACGCCTACATCTCCGACACCACCTCCACCACCTACTTCGGCGGCCTGAACCTGAACCGCGGCACCTTCGCTCTGGAATCCGGCGCCTGCGCTTCTGCCAAGACCGAGCAGGAGAAGGCTGACACCGTCACCGCTCTGAACAACAAGAACTTCCGCAAGGCCATGCTGTTCGGCTGGGACCGTGCCAAGATGAACGCTGTTACCCGTGGCGAGGAGCTCGCTGCCACCAACATCCGTAACATGTACACCCACCCCGAGTTCGTCAAGCTGGCTGAGGACACCACCGACGAGAACGGCCACACCTTCCCCGCCGGCACCCTGTACGGCGAGATGGTCCAGTACTATCTGGAGCAGCTCGGCAACCCGATCAAGGTTGACGACAAGATGGACGGCTGGTACAACCCGGAAGCTGCCAAGGCTGCTCTCGAGGCTGCCAAGGAAGAGCTGGGCGACAAGGTTACCTGGCCCATCAAGATCGACGTCACTTACTACTCTCCCTCCGATGCTCAGACTGCTCAGGCGAACGCCTACAAGTCCATCATCGAAGAGAACCTGGGTGCTGAGAACGTCGTTGTGAACCTGATCGAAGCCACCACTGCCGAAGACTTCTACGCCTGCGGCTACCGTGCTTCCAACGGCGCGGCCGGCAACTTCGATATGTTCTACGGCTCCGGCTGGGGCCCCGACTACGGCGATCCCTCCACCTACATCAACACCTTCCTGGGCGAGGGCGCTGGCTACATGACCAAGGTCATCGGCCTGTTCTAATCTCCCTTATGTGAATCCCTGGCGCGCAGGGGGCTCGTCCCCCTGCGCGCGTGAACAGGCGCTGTAGGGCGCTCCCCTGCGGCGCCTGTTTTCCGGTTTTCGGACATTCGGTATTTTCGCAGATAGTTAAGTTCTTTTCCCAAACTGCAAATGAAAAAAGATACATGCAAGTCCCTCTATTCCGGGGCTTAGGCCGGCTGTCCTTCCGCGAGGAAGGATTGCGCGGCAAACTCGCTGCTTTGTTCATGCCGGCTGCTTTCCTCGAAAGGGGCCAGGCACATCCAAGCTTGGGAAGCGGATCATTTCAGCGCTGGCCCCGACACAGCTGGCTGTGGTATTTGGGACCGGAACCTAACTCTCCGCTGCATTTGCGGACAGACACTCTAAAAAGGAGTAGATTGCCGAACCCGCTCGGCAATCGCAAAAGCCTATGAGAAAATACATGTTAAAGCGGATTCTCTTCTCGGTGTTTTCGCTCCTCGTCGTGATCATGATCGTCATGCTTCTGGTTTACACTGCCATCAACCGCAATGTTATTTTCCAGACCGACGACACGTGGAACAAGAAGAGCAACAATGACCGGGCAATCTATGAGTTCAACCAGTACCGAAAGTACGGGTATTTGACCTTCGTGGATTATACGAACTTCCTGCAGAAGAAGTATAAACCGATCTATGGAGAAGAGTATTCCTCCTCGAAGGAATTCATCGATGATAAGAAAGCAATCTCCGAAGCCAAGGATTACGACGAACTGATTGCAAACGGCAACGCCTCCGTGCAGGAGTTCATCAAGCAGTACAAAGATAAGGGCTACGAGATTAAGTTTTATCCCAAGATTGCCTTTAAGACAGGCAAGCTGAAGCCGGGCGGCACCGCCTACCTGCTGGCGATCGAAGAGAAGAGCGTATTTCTCCGCCTGTGGGATTATATCAAGGGCTTCTTCACCGTCGAGACCACCAGCATGGTGAAGGATCCCGAGCTGAAGGCCAGTGACCGCGGCCTCAAGCTGGAAAAGGACCCCTATTCCGGCCTCTTCGCGATCACCGGTTCCGGAACGCAGCATAAATACCTGCTGTATTTCGAAAATCGTTTCCCCTTCATTCGTCAGAACTTTATCCACATCAACCTTGGCACCTCCTACACCACCTACCGCGGCCAGGAGATCACCACCGTCATCAACACGCCGACCGGCCTGCCTGTGAAGTCCAAACAGCAGTACCCGCTGGCCATCCAGAACAACACCGGCGAGTACGTGAATACCGCGATCGACTTCCACTCCCTGACCTACAACTCTGCCGTCGTCAGCGACATTGAAAAGACCCAGTACCCGGACAAGTACACGGTGTATTCCTTCAAGCGCTCCGGCCTGAGCATGATGGAGAACTCCTTCGTCATCGGCATTATTGCCACAATTCTGGCCTATCTGATCGGTCTGCCTCTGGGCATTCTGAACGCCAGACACAAGGATAAGCTGACTGACAAGATGGGCAATGCCTACATCATTTTCATCATGGCTGTCCCGTCTCTGGCCTACATCTTCCTCTTTGCGGCCATCGGCACCCGCGTGTTCGGTCTGCCGTATAAGTTCGCAACGGCGAAAAAGCCGATCCTCGGCTACATCCTTCCCATCATCTCCCTGTCTCTGCCGTCCATCGGCAGCCTGATGAAGTGGATGCGCCGTTACATGATCGACCAGATGAACTCTGACTACGTCAAGTTCGCCAGAGCCGAAGGCATGTCCGAAAAGGAGATCTACCGCATCCATATCTCCCGCAACGCCATGATCTATCTGGTTCATGGTATTCCGGCGAGCATTCTGGGCTGCTTCGTCGGCGCCATCATTACCGAGCGTGTCTACTCGGTGCCCGGCGTCGGCAACCTGCTGACCGTCGCCATCAACACGCACGACAACGGCATTATCGTGGCCGTGGCCGCGTTCTACACGCTGCTGTCGATCGTGTCCATCATTCTCGGCGACCTGCTGCTTGCCCGGTATGACCCGCGTATTTCCCTCAATTCCGACAAAGGAGGTGGACGCTGATGAACGAAAATGCAAAGACCCCCGCGGCCTCTCAGGACGATCTGTTCCGGTTTATCGACAGAGACGCGATCATGTCCGAGAAGATCACCGCACCGCGTTATTCCTACTGGAAGTCCGTGTTCCGCGTCTTCTTCCGTAAAAAGACCAACATCTTCATGCTGGCCGTGCTTGCGTTTATCTTCATTGCGGCCTTCGTGCTCCCCAGCTTCTGGAAGTACGAGCCCTTTGAGAACGTCACGAAGGCGAGCACCTTCAACCTCAGCCCCGCCAAGGCAGTCGCCAAGTTCGGCGCAAGTCCCAAGTGGTGGCTCGGCACCGGCTCGGTGGGCAACTCCATCATGTACGGCATTCTCGCCGGCGCGAAGACCTCTCTGCTGCTGGCCATCATCTGCGCTGCCATCAACATGACCATCGGCATCCTGCTCGGCGCTGTTTGGGGCTACTCCAAGAAGTTCGACTCCGTCATGCTGGTCATCTACAACATTGTTGCCAACGTCCCGTACATCCTGCTGATTGCCGTTCTGGTTTACATCATCGGCTCCGGCTTCTGGCCCTTCGTCTTCGCGCTGACGGTCACCGGCTGGCTCCCGATCGCGTACTTCATCAGAACGCAGGTTATGGTCATCCGCGACCGCGAATATTCTCTGGCCTCGCGCTGCCTGGGTACCCCGGTGCGCCGTGTCGTCATCAAGAACATTCTGCCGTTCCTGACCTCCGTCATCGTCACGGTCCTTGCCCAGGAGCTGCCGTCCTACATCGGCGCCGAGGTCTTCCTGAGCTTCATCGGCATCGGCCTGAGCGCCTCCGTGCCTTCGCTGGGCCGTATGATCCAGCAGGCGCAGTCCGCGTTCATGACCTTCCCCTGGGCCTTCTGGCCGCCGGTGGCAGTTGCCTCCATCATTACCATCGTTCTGTATCTGATGGGTCAGAATCTTGCTGACGCCTCCGATCCGAGAACCCATATGTAAGGAGGTACGACAAATGTCTGATCAAGCTGAAAAGAATGTCCTGCTTTCCCTGCGCAACGTCGTTGTCAAATTCAACGTCCGCGGCAGAATCCTGACGGCCATTCGCAACGTCTCCCTGGACATCTACGAAAACGAGTCCCTCGCCATCGTCGGCGAATCCGGCTCCGGCAAATCCGTTCTGACCAAGACCTTTGCCGGCATGCTGGACTCCAACGGCTTCATTGACCAGGGCACCATCATCTTCTCCGACGACGAGATCTCCCGGACCGACGTCTCTCTCTCCGGCTCCAATCAGAGCCTGTTCAACCGCGCCTACGCCATGCTCAACCGCAACTCCAAGCTGGAGCGCGGCGCCAAGGAGTACAAGGCTCTGCAGGAAAAGGAAGAGGAGATCCGCCACAAGAAGTCCCTGACAGTGGATGAGGAGGCGGATTTCAACAGCCGTCTCAAGACCCTCAAGGATGAGCAGGTCGATACGAACAACTACCTGATGACCCTCGACCGTCGGAACGACGCAGCCGAAATGGCTGCCAACAAGGAGAAGATCAAGGAGCTGACTGCCAAGATCGAAGCCCTTGAGGTGGAAAAGAAAAATCTGATCCGCACCCGCCAGACGGAGTACAAGAATCATCCGGAAGGCGCGCAGAAGGATAAGATGCTTCTGGAAGAGCTCAAGCAGGCCTGCGCCAAGAAGGTCGAGACCCCCGACAATCCCAACAACCCCGAAGGCCTGTCCGATGAGGTTTTGGAGCGCAACAAGATCCTTGCCTACGAGGTCGTCCTTTCCATCGCCCGCTATTCCGCCACGGCCAGAGGCAAGTTCTTCCGCAAGCTCGACAAGGCCTTCAAGAAGGCCATGATGAACGGCGAGGATCTGAATGATCCCGACGTCCGCAACAGGACCTTCGAGGTTGCCGGCTTCCGTGTGGAATTCCGCTCCCTCGAAACGCCTGAAGACCGGGCTGCCGCCATGGAAACCGCGGAAGGCAAGGACCTGGAGCCGCTCAAGGCCCCCATGCTCCACGGCTACGCCATCATCGACTGCGCCAAGGTCAAGTATGCCGACGACTGGCAGAAGATCCGCGGCACCAGAATCGCCACCGTTTTCCAGGACCCGATGACCTCGCTGAACCCGGTCATCACCATCGGCAAGCAGATCATGACGGTCATTCTGAAGCACCAGAAGTGCTCCAAGGCCGAAGCCCGTCAGCGCACCATCGACATCATGGGCAAGGTCGGTATCCCCGATCCGGAGAGCCGCTTCGACGACTATCCCTTCGAGTATTCCGGCGGCATGCGTCAGCGTATCGTCATCGCGATCGCCCTGTCCTGCCAGCCCAAGATCCTGATCTGCGACGAGCCGACCACCGCTCTGGACGTGACCATTCAGGCGCAGATCCTGCGTCTGATCAAGGACCTGCAGAAGGAGCTGGGCTTCACGGTCGTCTACATCACCCACGACCTGGGCGTTGTGGCCAACGTGGCCGAACGCGTCGCCGTGCTCTACGGCGGCCAGATTGTCGAGATGGGCACCGTCGAGGAGATCTTCTACGAACCCAAGCATCCGTACACCTGGGCGCTGCTGTCTTCGCTGCCGCAGCTCGGCGTGCGCGGAACCGATCTGTTCTATATCGCGGGCACGCCGCCTTCGCTGTACAACAAGATCCGCGGCGACGCGTTCGCACCCAGAAACCAGTACGCAATGGCAATCGACCTTCAGGAAGAGCCCCCGATGTTCCAGGTCAGCCCCACCCACTTCGCCAAGACGTGGCTGCTTGACCCGAGAGCGCCGAAGGCGGAAGGGCCCGAGAACATCAAGGACCTGCACAAGAAGATCGAGAAGACCTACGTCAATTTCGAGGCTTAAGGAGGCGGCATGATGCAGAATACAAATAAAGAGGTCCTGTTGTCGATCCGCAACCTCGATGTTGTCTTTGGCCGCGGCAAGAAGGCCTTCAAGGCCGTTGAGGACGTAAGCTTCGACATCTACAAGGGCGAGACCCTCTCTCTGGTCGGTGAGTCCGGCTCCGGCAAGACCACCATCGGCAGAGCCATCGTCCGGATCAACCCCTGCTCCAGGGGCGAGATCTGGTACGACGGCAAGAAGATTTCCGGTAAGCTGTCCCGCAAGGACGACCGCGACGTGATCCGCAAGATCCAGATGATCTTCCAGGATCCGGCCGCTTCCCTGAATGAACGCGCCACCATTGAGTACATCATTTCCGAGGGTCTGTACAACTTCCATCTGTACCGCGACGAGAAGGACCGCATGGCCAAGATCGAGCGCATTGTCAAGGAAGTCGGCCTGCTGCCCGAGCACCTGACCCGCTATCCGCACGAGTTCTCCGGCGGTCAGCGTCAGCGTGTCGGCATTGCCCGTTCCATCGTCATGGAGCCGGAGTTCATCGTCGCCGACGAGCCGATCTCCGCTCTGGACGTCTCCATTCGTGCGCAGGTTCTGAACCTGCTCAAGAAGTTCCAGGACGAGCGCGGCCTGACCTACCTCTTCATCGCCCACGATCTTTCCATCGTCCGCTTCATCTCGGACCGCATCGTTGTCATCTACAAGGGCAGAATTATGGAGATTGCCGAGACGGAAGAGCTCTTCGCCTATCCGCTGCATCCCTATACCAAGTCCCTGATCTCTGCGATCCCGGTCCCGGACCCCATCATCGAGAAGGAAAAGAAGCTCTTTGTCTACGACAAGACCATGCACGACTACTCGGTGGAGAAGCCCTCGCTGGTCGATATCGGCAACGGACACATGATTTTCGGCAGCCCGTCCGAGATCGAAAAGTACAAGAAGATCCGTTTCGGTTAAGAAACAACACAAAAACGCTGCGGCTCCGGCCGCAGCGTTTTTGTGTTGTGTAGAGACATCCGGTCAGTCGCCTGTGTGTCGTAGTGGCCGCTGACCCGTAGTGGCCGCTGACCACAGCGGCCATATCCCCGTAAAAAGCGTTTCGCGTCATGGCCGCAGCGCTGGTTTTGCATTCCAGAGGCCAGGCGAGTCTACTTAATAGATACGCGCGGAGATCAGGCTTTTTTCTTTGCAGTGCACGCGCCGATCAGGGCGAGGACCGTTCCGAGGCCGCCTGCTCCCAGCAGGATGAAGCCAAACAGCATGGGAGAGGTGACGGTCTTGGGAATGCTCTGATTGGCGACCAGGTAGCTGCGCCAATCCTGGAACAGGCCCTCGTCGTCCATCATGAATTTCCAGGTCTTCTCCCACGCGTCACCGGCGGGGTATTGACTGACGAGATAAAAATTCACGCCGAAGCAGCCGAGACCGATCAGCCCGAAGATCAGGGCCAGGACGAAGGGCAGCCGCCCTCGCATCGCGCCGGCTGCAGCAAGGAGGAGGAAAATGGCGGCCAGCGCAAAGCCGGCAACGGTTCCGATCAGGAAAATGAGCTGGGTGCTGCCCATCAGGGGCTTCAGCCCCAGCATCGAATACATGTAGATTCCGGCCTCGACCTCCGTCTTTCCGACAGCGAGCAGACGGAACTGCGCGGTGTTCAGGAAGGCCATCACCGCTGCGCCGATCATCAGCAGCATTGCCAGGACAGCCAGGACCCGCGATCCGGCGGAACGCTTCGACGGAAGCGGCATTCCCGTGGGCGCCGGTTGCTGTACGGCGGCGGGCTGCCGCGGCGGCATCTGAACGGGGGGCACCTGAACCGGCGGCGTCTGTACGGGGGGAACCTGCGTCTGCACGGGAGGCGGATTGAAGGGCTGATAGCCCGGCTGTGCCCCGGCGCCGACAGGGGGCTGCCAGCTGCCTGCGGGTGCTCCGTCCGCCACGGCGGGCGTTTCGGGAACGGTGTTCTGAATGGGGAACGGATTCTGGACAGGGAACGGATTCGGAACCGGCTCTGCCGGGTTCACGGGCGGGATTTCAGCGGCAGGAGCTTCCTGATACAGGGGCTCCGCCGGCGCGGCCACAGGGGCAACCTTGGTGCCGCACTTGGAGCAAAAAGAAGCGGTGTCAGGCAGCTGCGCGCCGCAGTTTCTGCAGAACATGGGAAGACCTCCTTTTCTCTTTGAACTGTCTGTGCAGGATTTCCTAAGACAATCATACCTGATTTCCGACAAATGTCAAGAGCGAATCGCCCGATACGCATTCTGCGTCCGAGCATCGCCGGGCCTGCGTGCGCCGCCGTCCGGCAGGACGACCAGCAGCCGCCGCAGGCTCAAAAACAGGTTTGTCAGATGGGACAGACAGTAGGTGAACAGGTATCCGCCGATTCCGAACCGCGGCAGCAGGCTGAACAGGCCCAGCACGTCAATGACGTTGGTCAGGCTGTTGTACCGGACCAGATAGAGCTGCTGTCCGAGCCCCTTTTGCAGTCCGTCCACGATTGCGTCCGGATACAGAAACAGGACCAGCGGTGCAAAGAGGCGCAGATAGTACCCGACCGCATTGCTGTGGAAGATCCATCGGCCCAGCCGCCCGCCGAAGGCATAGAGCGTCAGGAAAACCGCCGCTGCAAAGCCGGAAACAGCGCGAAGGCTCTTCCGGACGAGGGCCAGCAGCCGTTCCCGTTCGCCCTGCGCCTGGCAGCGGGCCAGCTCGGATACCATCAGCTCGCAGAGGGCAAAAATCAGCTCAGAGGGGAACCAGAGCACCGGGAAGACCATGCCGGAGATCATCCCGTAGGCGGCCAGCGCGCTGTGCCGGGAACCGGAGCGCGACAGCCCCCAGGGGATCAGGAACTGCTCCACGGCCCCCAGGCCCGCGCGCAAATAGTCGTTGAGCGCCAGCGGCACGCAGAGGCGGATCACCGCCCGGCACTGGGGTTTTGCCGGCGTCCAAAACGTTCTGCGCATGCGGACCGTGAGCACAAGCAGAGAAACCGCCGAGATTCCGAAGCTTCCCGCGATCACCGCGGCACAGATCTGAGAGAGCCCCGCCGCGAAGCGCAGCAGGAGGAGGGTCAATCCGATTCCAAGCACCCGCTCTGGCAGCTCCACCGCCACCAGCTCCCGCACCCGCCCGCAGGCGGTAAAGACCCCCCGCAGCACGGCGGTCAGCGTCGGGAGCGGGAGGAGCAGCCCCAGCAGCCGCAGGGCCGGGACCGTCCGCCGGTCCAGCAGCAGCCGCACCGCGATGGGCTCCGCCAGCAGGATCAGTCCTGTGCCGACTGTGCCGGAGACCACCAGCGCGTAACGCAGACAGCCGCCGACCGCAGCCGAAATCGCCCGTCGGTCCCCGCTCCCGTAGGCCGCGGCCGTCATCTGCAGGGCAGCGACCCGCACCCCGGAGGAGGCCAGCGTCCCGGCAAGGCTGCCCACCGTCAGGACCAGCTGCAGCAGCCCCATTCCCTCCGCGCCGATCCGCCCGGCAAGGAAGCTCTGAAAGAGCACCCCGATCCCGCGCAGCATCAGACCGGAGGCCGCCAGCAGCAGCGTCCCCCGGATCAGCGTTCGTCCCTTCCGCATGCAAACATCCCCCCCGGACAATCCTATGCGCCGGATCTGACGCGCATACCCGCCGACGCTCCAGCGAAGCTGCCATAATACCTTAAAATACAATAAAGAATAAGATAGCGCGTAAGAAAGAGAGAAAGAACAACACAGGAAGGGGCTGTTGCAAAATGCATAACCTTCAAAGATTATGCAGGCTCCCGGCAGGGGAAGTGTGAAGGGGGCGGTCTTGGAGCCCCCTTCACGTTCAATCACCCGCCCGCAGGCGATGGTTTTTGCCGGAATCGGCAAAAACCACAGGGCTCGTTGCAAAATGAATCATTTTGCAACGAGCCCTT